>JBDTSX010000092.1:0-11108 GCA_039930925.1 Acidobacteriota bacterium
ACGTCCCGAACCGCCGGCGACCGAGCCGGAGGCGAGGGAGATGGCGGAGAGGGAGGGATTCGAACCCCCGTGCCGATTACTCGGCAAGACGCTTTCGAGGCGCCCCCGTTACGACCACTTCGGTACCTCTCCGTTAACGTACGTCGCTCGGCAGGGATCGCGTCCCTGCCCGGCCCGGCCGAAGCCCGGACCCTGACCTGCGCCCCTACGACTTGCGCCGGTCCCGAAAAAACTCCTGCAGCAGCGACCGGCACTCTGCTTCGAGCACGCCGCCAGTCGCCTCCAACCGGTGATTGAGCGCGGGATGCTCGTGCGCGCGCATGGCCGACTCAATCGCGCCCGCTTTCGGCTCTGGCGGGCCGTAGACCAGCCGGGCAATGCGCGCGTGAATCATCGCCCCTACGCACATCTGGCACGGCTCGAGCGTGACATACATCGTCGCGCCCGAGAGCCGGTAGTTGGCGACGCGGCGGCCGGCATCACGAAGCGCCATCACTTCCGCATGCGCGGTCGGGTCGTGCGATCCGATCGGCTGGTTGAAGCCCTCGCCGATCACGATTCCGTCCAGCACGACCACCGCACCGACCGGCACTTCACCCCGGCGCTGCCCCTCCACGGCCTGTTCCAGCGCAGCGCGCATGAACCGCTCGTCACTCGGTCCACAGCCTGGCTGCGGCAGGGAGGGCAAGAGAGGATATTAACATGCCGCCAATTGCACCGGCAATTCGCGCCGACGTCGATCGTCCATCCTGACGGGGCGCTTCGGGCGGCGCTGGTCACAGGTCCGGCTAAAGCCGGACCCTACCGAGATTGGATCGGCGGAACATAAAGGTCCGGCTAAAGCCGGACCCTACCGAATCGCTAGGCCGAATCGCCAGACGTACGGTCCGGCTAAAGCCGGACGCTACCGAGATCGGCTGTAGCCGGACGCTCCGATGAAATTATTCGTAGCGCAAGGCGAGGATCGGATCGATGCGGCTCGCGCGGCGCGCGGGGATCAACCCGGCGGCGGCCGAGACCACGGTCAGCAGGAGCATGGTCGCGACGGCCATCCCGGGGTCGTTGGCCTGAATCCCGTACAGCTGCGTCGACACGTACCGGCCGAGGGCCATGGCGGCGGGGAGGCCGATCGCCAGGCCGATCGCGAGCAGGAGCAGCACTTCACGCATCACCATCCAGATCAGGGTACCGGGCGGCGCGCCGAGCGCCAGGCGGATGCCGAGCTCTTTCCGGCGGCGTGCGACGACGAAGGCCATCACGCCGTAGAGACCGACCGACGCGAGCACGGTCGCGAGCATCCCGAACCCGGCCGACAGCAGCGCGATCAGGCGATCGGTGAGCAGCGTCTCGTCGAGCTGCGACTCGAGCGTCTTCATCTCGTACACCGGCATCGACGAGTCCAGCTGCTTGACCTCGTTGCGGATGATCCCGAACACGCTTGCCGACGAGGCGACGGTGCGGACGTAGAATGCCGCGCTGTTGCGCCCCCAGTTCGGCACGAAGACCTGGCGCCGCACACCCTCGCGCGGGCCTTCGTAGAGGGAGTCGGCGACCACCCCGATGATCTCGATCGTCAGCTTGGTATTGGGCCCGCCGCCGCGCCCGAGGCGCTTCCCGACCGCGCTCTTGCCGGGGAAGAAATGCTCCGCGAAGCGTCGATTGACGATCGCGACCGTGGACTGTTCCTTGAGGTCGCTGTCGCGGAAGTCGCGCCCTTCCAGGATCGGAATCTTCATCGTCTCGAAGTAGCCCGGAGAGAGCGCGTTCATGAACGCCTGGATGTCTTCGCCGTCGGCGGCCTTGTGACCTTCCACAGTCGTCGAGCTGTCCCATTCGTTGCCGGAGAGAATCGGCACCACCGCGAGCGCGGCCGACTTCACCCCCGGGGCCGAGCGAAGCCGTTCGAGGACGTTCTGGTAGAACCGCACGGTCCGCGGCGCATCGTAGCCATTCAGGGTCGGGGAGAGCTGGAAGGTCACCAAATTTTCGAGCGCCACACCGGTGTCGGTGGTCTTGAGGTTCTGGAGGCTCTTCACGAACAAACCGGCGCCGAAGAGCAGCAGAAAGCTGAGAGCCACCTGCGCCGTGACGAGCCCCTTGCGAAGGAACAGCGAGCCGCCGGTTCCGGCGATCGATCCGACGGTGTCCTTCAACGTGGTCCACGGATCGGGCCGGCTGGCGCGGAGCGCCGGCAGGAGGCCGAAGATGATCCCGGTCGCGAACGTGAGCCCGAGCGTGAACGACAGAATGCGCCAGTCCGGATGCGCCTCAATCAGCATCGGCTGCCCGCCGGACGGGACGAGCGCGAGCAGCGCGCGCGTGAGCAGCACCGCAAGGCCCAGGCCGAGCAGGCCCCCGGCGCACGACAGCACCAGGCTTTCGACCAGCAGCTGGCGCACCAGCCGGCCGCGCGAGGACCCGAGCGACAGCCGCACCGCAATCTCCTTCTGGCGCATGAAGCCCCTGGCGATCAGCAGGTTCGCGACGTTCGCGCAGGCAATCAGCAGCACCAGGCCGACCATGCACATCAGCACGACCAGGGCGGTGGAAAAGTCGTTGCGGAGACCCGAGTAGCCCATCGCCGCACCGGTGACGAGCAGGCGCCCCTTCATGAACTGATCGCGCGAGTACGAGGACCACTCCTTCGCCGCCGGCAGCGTCATCTCGTAGCCGCGGATTTGTGTGAACAGGCCCTGCAGCGGGCCCTGCGCGGATTCCACGGTGTAGCCCAGCTTCAGGCGCGCGAACACCTGCACCCAGCGCGAGCGGCGATCGTCCATGTGCAGCCAGGCCCAGTCCGGCGCCATCACCGGCTTCATCAGCACCGGCACGCGGATCTGCGGCGACGATGCGGGATCGAGGCCCGCGAACCCGGCTGCCGAGACACCGACGATCGACATCGGGTAGTCGTTCACCAGGATCTTCTTCCCAAGCACTCCCGGATCGCGCGCAAAACGCCGCACCCAGTAGTCGTAGCTGAGGACCACGACCGGGTGCCCCTGATACGTCTGGTCGTCTTCTTGCGAGTTGAGGATGCGGCCGAGGGCCGGCTTCACGCCGAGCATCGAAAAGTAGTTGCCGGACACCATTTCGGCCTCGACGCGCTCGGTCTGGTTGTCCACGGTGACCGACGCGGGGACCAGCCGGCGGCACAACACCTCGGCCAGCGGATCGGCGCGGGTCTGGAGATCCTGATACATCGGATAGGAGTGCATCCGCGAGCCCATATTGCTGCCGTTGTGAGCTCCCGTCTGATACAGCATGACCAGCTGGTCCGGAGCCGCGACCGGCAGTTTCCTGAGCAGAATCTGGTCAATCAGCGTGAAGATCGCCGTATTGGCGCCGATGCCGAGGGCCAGCGACAGGATCGCGACCGTCGCAAACAGCGGGCTGCGACGGAGACCGCGAAAGGCGATGCGGAGGTCGGCCAGAGTATTGGTCATGCCCAGCTTGGACGGGACGAACGGCAGAACGGTTGCTGAGGAAATGGCTGATGGGCTTTGGCTATTGGGCTTTGGGCATTGGCCGGGAGACTATGATCCGAAGCCAAAGCCTAAAGCCTAAAGCCTAAAGCCTAAAGCCCAAAGCCCAAAGGCCACGGCCCACCGCCCCATCCATATGACAAATACCACCACACCGCTGGATGTGCCCGGCGACTTCGCGATCGCGCCGCCAATCGAGCCGATGCTGGCCAAGCTCGCGGAGACGCTGCCAACCGGCAACGCGTTTCTCTACGAGCCCAAGTGGGACGGCTTCCGGGCGATCGTTTTTCGCGGAACATCGGACGTCTTCATCCAGAGCCGCGACCTGCGCCCACTGGATCGGTATTTTCCGGAGATGCACGAGCTCTTTCTGAAGGCCCTGCCGGCCGGCTGCGTCGTCGACGGAGAGATCGTCATTGCCACTCCGAAGGGACTCGACTTCGACGCACTGCAGCTGCGGCTCCATCCGGCGGCGTCACGCGCGGCGAAACTTGCGGCGGAGACGCCGGCCTCCTTCGTCGCCTTCGATCTCCTCGCCGTCGGCGGACGGGACATCCGCTCGGCCCCGCAGACCGAGCGGCGTGTCTTGCTCGAACAGCTCCTGGCGAACGCCGTCCCACCGGTCCACCTGACGCCGATGACGCGCGACCACGTCATCGCCTCCCAGTGGCTCGAGCACTTCGAAGGAGCCGGGCTGGACGGCGTCGTCGTCAAGCCGGAGCTCGGCATCTACGAGCCAGGCAAGCGGGCGATGATCAAGGTGAAACACGTGCGCACGGCGGACTGCGTCGTCGCCGGCTTCCGCTGGCACAAGAGCGGCCCCGACGCGGTCGGCTCGCTGCTGCTCGGCCTGTACGACGATCGCGGACGCCTGCAGCACGTCGGCGTCACGTCGGCGTTCACGATGCCGAGGCGCCGGGAGCTCGCGCAGGAGCTCGAGCCGTTGCGGAAGAACGCGCTCGCGGAACATCCGTGGCGGGAGTGGGCGCAGGGGCGCGACGGCTCCGCGCGCATGCCCGGCGGTCAGAGCCGCTGGAGCGCGGGCAAGGATCTCTCGTGGGAGCCGGTGCGGATCGAGCGGGTCTGCGAGGTGAAATACGATCATCTGCAGGGCTCACGGTTCCGCCACGCGACGATCTTTCTGCGCTGGCGCCCGGACAAGCCGCCCGCGGACTGCCGCTACGATCAGCTCGAAGTCACGAAGCCGTACGAGCTCGAGCGAGTCTTCGGCGCGTGATGCGTCCTTCTCGACGCGTTCGGCTGCCGGGTCCAGGTCGGCGATCCGTAGAAAAACTTGTGGCTTCCACCTTCAGGTGGAAGATCCGCGAGAACGGGACGATCGACCCGGACCGTCAGACTCTTTGTAGCCCGCCGCGCTCGCCGGGCTTTCGTCCGGATCGAGCGGCTCCTGCGCGGGCCGCAGCTCCTCCGGCACATGCTGCAGATTGATGCGGATCCGTGTCCAGGTCGAAGAGCGGCCGCGCATCGCATCGATCAGAATGTCAGCGGGTTCGAGGCACGCCGCGGCATCGGGATGGCGCGTCCGCCAGCGCTCGAGTCCGGCGAGCGCATCCTCTTTTTTCTTCGCGCGTCCGATCTCGATCAGCGGATGCACGGAAGTACGCCGGCCCGACGGCGACGTCTCTGCGGGCCCTGAGGGCGCCCTTCGGCGCGACGGTTTCGACGCAGGAGGCTTCGCGGCCGCGCGCTTGCGCGATGGCTGCACGCGCGCCGGCTCTCCTGGCTGCTTCTTGTAGTTGGGCGGCCAGGGCGCATCGCCGAGCCCCTCGCGCTCGTGCCGCGCCGATAGTTCGAGCAGCGACTCGAGCGAGCACGGATGCTGATCGATGGCCGCATGCCGATCGCCGATCTCGGCAAACCGCCGCGGCATCGTCTCGAGGGTGAAGTCGCCGGGATCGCAGAGCGCGATCTCCTCCCAGGTGAGCGGCGCGGACACCCGCGCGTCGGGCTTCGCCCGCACCGAATACGCCGCGGCGACGGTGCGATCCTTGGCGTTCTGGTTGTAGTCGAGGAACACGCCCTGACGCTCCTCTTTCCACCACTTGCTCGTCGCCAGCCCCGGCGCGCGGCGCTCGACTTCACGCGCGAAGGCGAGCGCGGCGCGGCGGACCTCGCCGAACGTCCACGACGGTTCGATGCGCACGGTGACGTGGATGCCGCGCGATCCCGAGGTCTTGGGCCAGCCGACCAGCGCGAGATCGTCGAGCGTCGCGTGCACCACGCGCGCGACCTCGCGAAGCTGATCCCAGGTGACCCCGGGGATCGGATCGAGATCCACCCGCAGTTCGTCCGGATGATCGAGGTCCTCCGCTCGCACCGGGTGCGGATGGAGCTCGAGGCACGCGAGGTTGGCCATCCAGGCGAGCGCCGCGGCATCACGCGGGACGACTTCTTCAGCGGTCCGCCCCGACGGAAAGCTCAGCGACACGACCTCGAGCCACGCCGGGCGCGACTCGGGGGCGCGCTTCTGATAGAAGAACTCGCCCTCGACCCCGTTCGGATAGCGCACCAGCACGTTGGGCCGTCCGCCCGCCGCGCGCAGCGCGCCCTCCGAGACCGCCAGGTAGTAGCGGACGAGATCCAGCTTGGTGTGCCCCGCCTGAGGAAACAGCACCTTGCGGGGGTTCGAGACCGTCACCTCCCGGCCATCGACCACGATCAGCTCCGCCTCGCCTTTGCTGGGCATCGGGACCGGATCGTACCACGACTCCCGACTCCCACTCCCGAGCCCCCGAGCCCCGAGCCCCGAGCCCCGAGTCCCGTGGAACATTTGACGGCTCGCCAACGTCCCCGTCCACGGTGTGCCGCGCTCAGCGGCAACCGGGTCAGGAGAGTGCACATGGTTTTCGCAATCGCGAGCCTGCTGGTGGCGCTGGTTTCGGCGTCTCCAGCCGACGTCAAGGGCAAATGGGACGGAACGCTGACGTCACCGCGCGAGGACGGCGGCACGAAAGAAGATACGGCCCTGCTGATCCTGGATCAGAAAGACAAGACCGTGACCGGCACGGTGGGCGGCAGCGCAGAGCATCAGTTTCCAATCAGCAGCGGAACGATCGAGGGCAACAAGCTGATTCTGACCGCGAAGGACGAGAATGGGCGCGAGTTCCATCTCGAGCTGACGATCGACAACGACGAGCTGAAAGGCACGGTCGCGAGCGGTGAGATGCGCGGGCAGATTCTTGCCCACAAACGCAAGGAATGACACGGACGCTCAGGCGAGGATCTTCGTCACCACCTTGCCGTGCACGTCGGTCAACCGGAAGTCGCGCCCCTGGAAGCGATACGTCAGCTGTTCGTGATCGATCCCCAGCAGGCGCAGCATGGTCGCATGCAGGTCGTGCACGTCGACCGGATCCTCGACGACGTTGTAGCCGAGCTCGTCGGTGCGGCCAATCGTGATTCCGGGTTTGATGCCGCCGCCGGCGAGCCACATCGTGAACGCGCGCGGATGGTGATCGCGGCCGAGGAACTTCGATCCGTTCCTGGCTTCGTTCATCGGCGTGCGGCCGAACTCGCCGCCCCAGACAACCAGCGTGTCCTCCAGCAGCCCGCGCTGTTTGAGATCCGTCAGGAGCCCATAGATCGGCCGATCGGTCTGCCGGCACAGGTGCGGCAGCTTTTCGACGATGTCCTCACCGAATGACGCGCCATGGGTGTCCCAGCCGCGGTGATAGAGCTGCACGAACCGGACGCCGCGCTCGATCAGCCGGCGGGCCAGCAGGCAGTTGTTCGCAAACGACGCCTTCCCCGGCTCCGTCCCGTACAACTCGTGTATCGACGCCGGTTCCTTCGACACGTCGGTGAGCTCGGGAACACTGGTCTGCATCCGATACGCCAGCTCGTAGGCGGAGATGCGTGTCTGGATTTCGGGATCGTGGACGTCCAGCGCGTGCAGCCGATTGAGATCGTTGATCGCATCAATGGATCGGCCGCGCACATCGGCGTCCACGCCATCCGGGTTCGAGGCGAACAGCACCGGTTCCCCGCTCGACCGGAATTCCACCCCCTGGTGCGTGGTGGGCAGGAATCCGCTGCCCCAGCACGACTTGCCGCCGTCCGGCGCGTTCTCGCCCGAGAGCAGCACGACGAACGCCGGAAGATCGCTGCTCTCGCTCCCCAGGCCGTAACTGAGCCACGACCCGAGACTGGGCCGGCCAATGACCTGATGGCCGGTGTTCATGAAAATCTGCGCCGGCGCATGATTGAACTGCGTCGTCTGCATCGAGCGGATGAACGTGATCTGGTCGGCGATCTTCGCCAGGTTGGGCATCAGCTCCGAGATCTCGGCGCCGGACTGGCCGTGCTGGCTGAATTGAAACGGCGAGCCCAGTAGTTTCGGCGTGCCCTTGATGAAGGCGAAGCGCTCTCCCTTGATGAATTCCTCGGGGATGTCCTGGCCGTCGTGCTTCATCAGGACCGGCTTGGGATCGAAGAGATCGATCTGAGATGGCGCGCCCGCCATGAAGAGATAGATCACCCGCTTGACGCGCGGCGTGAACTGGAGCGCGTGCGCGACCGCGCCTTGCGCTTGAAGCGATACGCCACCCGACGCCGCGAGTGCGGCGCGATCGATCAGCGACGCGAGAGCGAGGCCGCCGATGCCGAACGAGGCCTGCTCGAAGAAGTGACGCCGCGTCATGGCGCGCAGGCCCGGGCGTTTGGGTGGTGGTTTCATGATCATTTCGTCGTCCGGTCAAAGCCGGACACTACCCGGATCGCAGGTCCGACTACAGCCAGGCTGAAGCCGGACCCTACCGGAACGTTGGCCGCACTCTTCCGGTGGCGTCCGCTTCAGCCGGACGTGGCGGTCACTCTTTCGTGACCGCCTCGTCGAGGTTCAGCAGCACGCTGGCGACCATTGTCCACGCGGCCAGCTCCGAAGAGTCTCGATTCGCGCCGGCGCTGACGCCAGCGACCTGTGCGGCGGCCGCCGGCGTCGCACCGTAGTGGGCGAGCTCCTCGTTGTACATCTTGACCAGTCGATCGATCTCGACCGCTTGCGCGTCGCGCGAGAGGACCAGCTTCACGCCTGCCGCGGCGCGCAGGCGGGGATCAGCGGCGGCGGCGAACATGCGCGCGGCAAGCGCGCGGGCCGCCTCGAACGACGCGGGATCGTTCAGCAGGGTCAGCGCCTGGAGCGGCGTGTTGGTGCGAACGCGCCGGACGGTGCACAGCTCGCGGCTGGTCGCGTCAAAAGTCATGAAGCTTGGATACGGAGCCGTGCGGCGCCAGAACGTGTAGAGACTGCGGCGGTAGCGATCTTCACCGTCGCTGGAGGTCCACTTGTCGGTGCTGTACGGCATGTTCCAGATGCCGTCCGGCTGCAGCGGGAATACGCTCGGACCGAACATCTTCGGGCTGAGCAGGCCGCTCGCGGCGAGCGCGACGTCGCGGATCATTTCCGCCTCCATCCGGACGCGCGGTCCTCGAGCGAACAGCCGGTTATAGGGATCGCGCTCAGCGAGCTCCGGCGTGGCGGCGGACGATTGCCGGTAGGTCGCGGACATGACCATCGTCCGGATCAGCCCCTTCTGGCTCCAGCCCCTGGTGATGAACTCGGTGGCGAGCCAGTCGAGCAGCTCGGGATGGCTCGGGGCCGCGCCGTGCGTGCCGAAGTCTTCGCTGGTTTCGACGATGCCGCGGCCGAAGAGCTGTTCCCAGAGCCGGTTGACGGCGACGCGCGCAACCAGTGGATTCTCTGGATCGACGAGCCACCGCGCCAGGCCGAGCCGGTTGATCGGCTGGTCCTCGCGCATCGGGTGGAGTGCGGTGGGCGTGCGCGCGAAGACTTTTTCGCCGCGGGCCGCGAAGCTGCCGCGAATCCGCAGCTCGAAGGACGGCCGCTCGAATGATGCGCGTTCCTTCATCACCAGCGTTGACGGAATCTGCAGGTCGGCGAGCTCCTTCCGCGCCAGCGTCAACCCGTCGCGGGTTCGCTTGAGGAGCGGCGTCGTCGAACGAAAGACCGAGGCGAGATCTTCGGCCTGCGCGGCAGTGCGTGCGGCCGGCGCGAGATTCAGTACCGGCCGCAACCGCGCCGGCAGTTCCGCGCCGTCGAGGGGATTCGGCGCGTCGGTGACCGCGAGGCGGAAGCGGCCGATGCCCTGGCCGATCGTGCCCTCGAGCTGATCGAGGCGAACGGTGAGCCGGGTGCCTCCGGGGAATCCGAACGGCGAGGCGGCGGTGACCACGGCGTGGCGCGGCACGCGCTCCGTGTCACGCATGGCGTTGATCGCCCACGAGCTGCCCTTGCCGTCGCCGCTGCCGGCGGCGAGGAGATCAGCCGGCACGAAGGCGGCGGCGGAGTCGTCGACCTTGAGCGTCTCGAGACGGATCGGCCGCGGCTCCGGTCCCCCGGCGGCGGGCGCGGCGTCAACGTGAATGCCGGTGACGCGGAAGTGTCCGTACGCATCGCGGCCCGGGCCCCCTTTGGGCAGGGACGGATCCGGCATCGCCTCGAGGCGCAGGCCGGTGATACCCGTTTTCGACGTCTCGGCCGTGACGGTGTACGAGGTGAGGCGAGGATTCTCGCCCGACGCGAGCACGGAGCCGTCGGGCAGCGCCGCCAGGAGCACCCCGTTCGTGGCGGTGGCGCTCTGCGGCGCGAGCGGCGTCCAGGCGCTGTGGGCGGAGCGCAGCGACTCCTCCCAGGCGGCCTGGGCTTCGCGCAGCGCCGGCGTGGCCGTCTTGAGCTCGAGCGCGAGCGCGTCGATCCGCGCCTGCGCTTCCTTGCGCGCGCCCTCCTGCTCAGGCGTCGCGAGATCCACGGTCGGCTCGAAGTACCGGGTGCCGTCGCCGAACGTGCGGCTCTCGAAATCCGAGCTGGCGAAAAAGGCGAGAAACCGGTAGTAGTCCTTCTGGGTGAAGGGGTCGTACTTGTGGTTGTGGCACTGCGCACACCCGAGCGTGCTCCCCAGCCACACCGTCGCGGTCGTGTTGACGCGATCGACCAGCACTTCGTATCGCGACTCGTCCGGATCGACACCCCCTTCTTCATTGGTCATCGCGTTGCGGTGGAACCCGCTCGCGATCCGCTGCTCGAGAGTGGCATTCGGGAGCATGTCTCCGGCGATCTGCTCGATCGTGAACTGGTCGAACGGCAGATCGCGGTTCAGCGCGTCGATCACCCAGTCGCGGTATTTCCAGATCGCGCGACGGTTGTCTTTTTCGTGGCCGTTGGTATCGGCGTAGCGGGCGAGATCCAGCCACGGGCGCGCCCAGCGCTCGCCGTAGTGCGGTGAAGCCAGGAGCCGCTCCACCACCTTCGCGTACGCGTCGCCGGACGTGTCGGCCACAAAGGCGTCGGTCTCGTCCGGGGTCGGCGGCAGGCCGGTGAGATCCAGCGTGACGCGCCTCAGAAGCGTGGGCTTGGCCGCCTCGCGTGACGGTGACAGCGCTTCGCGTTCGAGCCGGGCCAGCACGAAGCGATCGATGGGGTTCTGGACCCATGCCGGCATCTTCACCGCCGGCAACTCGGGGCGCGACGGCTTCACATACGCCCAGTGCTCCTCCGCGGCCGCCTCCGGAGTGCGCGCGGCCGACGCCGGCGGCCCGCTTCCTCCCGGTATGGCGGCCCCCTGATCGATCCAGGCGCGAAGCCGGGCA
>JBDTSX010000093.1:0-11081 GCA_039930925.1 Acidobacteriota bacterium
CGCGTCGAGCGCCCGCAGCACCCGGCGGATCGCGCCGCGGCGGTAGATGACCGAATTGCCGGTAGCGGTTCTGACCGATTCCAGCAGGTCGTGCAGCAGCGGGTTGTCGAGCGGCCGCGCCAGCACCGACATCGGCTTCAGCCTCAGCGCGTGCACCAGGGCGTTGATCTCCCAGAAGCCGAAGTGTCCCGTAAAGAGGAGCACGCCGCGGCCCTGCGCATGGGCCAGGGCGACCCGTTCCTCCCCCTCGAACTCGACGCACGCGAGCATCTGCTCGGGCCGCATCGTGCTGAACTTGAGGAGGACCGCCAGCAGGCGGCCGAAGTGCGAGAACATCTCGCGAGAGATGGCGCGGCATTCCCCGTCCGACCGGAGTGGAAAGGCGGCCCGCAGGTTGTTGATCGCGAGGCGCCGGTGCCCCCGGTCGATCAGCGAGAACGCGCGGCCGAGCAGCGTGCCGGCCGCCAGCACCGCGCGCATCGGCAGCACGCGGATCACCGCCACGACCGAGACCACGGCCAGGTATTCCAGCCGGTGCCGCGCCGTCGGCCGCGGACGGGCCGCGGCAGCGCTCGCAGGGAGTTGCTGTTCAGCCAACACTATCGCGAGCCGCACCAAGCGAGCCGGCAAGCCACCGCCGAAAATCGGGGAGCGGATCCGGCTCTATTGTAAGCGGCACCCAGTCCGTCAGCATGGGAAACGGCCGGAACCGCAGCAGCCGCACGTAGTCCTTCTCCGTGGTCAGCACGGCGTGCGCCCCGGCCGCCCTGGCCTCCGCGTAAATGCCGGCGACATCACGGTTCGAATAGGGATGGTGATCTGGAAACGCACGCGTGCCCACGACTTGGAAATCCGCCGCGGTGAGGTCGTCGAAAAACCGATCCGGCCCGGCAATCCCCGCCAGGGCCAAGACGGCGGTCTTCGAGGGCACCTCCGCCGGCGCCGCCAGCCGTCGGACGACGCTGAAGATCGGCGTGTCCGCGCCGCGCATCTCGATCACGACGTCGGCGTCGGACGTCAGGATCGCGTCGGCGACAATCAACGCGTCGAGCGGCTCGCGGAGGCGGCCCCGAGGCAGCGTCACCGGCCGGGCGATGTCGTCGCGGCCGACCATCACGATGTCGAGATCGCGATCGAGCTGCAGATGCTGGAAGCCGTCGTCCAGCAGGTGGACCGTCGCGCCGAAATGATGCTCGGCCAGCCGCCCGGCGAGATAGCGATCCGGCGAGGCCAGCACCGAGACGCCGGCCAGCTGGCGCGCGAGCATCAGCGGCTCGTCCCCGGCGCGCGCCAGATCGCTCCGAATGCCCTCGGGGTCGCGCACCACGACGATGCCGTCCTCGGGGCGGGTGCGGCCGTAGCCGCGGGTGAGGATGGCGGGACGCTCCCCCATCGCCAGCAGCTCTCTCGCAATGGTCGCGACGAGCGGCGTCTTGCCCCGGCCTCCCACCGCGAGGTTGCCCACGCTGATCACCGGACGGCGCAGGCGGCGGCGCAGATCCGGACGGCGGACGAAACGCTCCCGCCGACGGCGTGCGACCGCGGCATAGAGTGCGCTCAGCATCGGGAGCCGGGTCCCGGGATCCGGGAATCGGGACCGGGGATCCGGCATCCGGCAACCGGCGTCTGGACTCCGGCCGGCACCATCCGCATCTCTTCGGTGAGGTGCCTGTGGCTCTGGTCCTCTGCTCCAATCGGCGGACCGGTCAGTGCTCCCGGATCCCGGATCCCGGTTCCCGGACCCCGATACTGTGCAGAGCCGCGCCTCATACGCGCCTGAACGGGCGGACGACGCTGCTTGGATTGTCCGGCGGAAACAACTGGGCGATGGCGGTGAGGGTCTTGTTGCGCGCGCCGCGATTGGCTTCGACCAGGGCGCGCGCGGCGGCGCCGAGGCTGGCGCGGCGGACCGGATCACCGAGCAGGTCGAGCAGCGCCGGCTCGAGCTCGCGCCCGGTGCGAACCTGGACCGCGGCGCGGTTGTCGAGGAACGTCTGCGCGATCTCCGCGAAGTTCTGCATGTAAGGACCAAAGACAATTGGCTTCCCGAAGACCGCGGGCTCCAGGATATTGTGTCCGCCAGCATCGACCAGGCTGCCGCCGACGAAGACCACCGTCGCCACCTGGTAGAGCTGCGCCAGCTCGCCGATCGTGTCGAG
Source organism: Acidobacteriota bacterium (assembly GCA_039930925.1). Taxonomy (GTDB): domain Bacteria; phylum Acidobacteriota; class Vicinamibacteria; order Vicinamibacterales; family 2-12-FULL-66-21; genus JALZOC01. Next base: position 2,160 of record JBDTSX010000093.1, read on the forward strand.
GACGATCACGTCGTGGCGCGGCTCGACGTCGACGCGCAACTCTTTGCGACGGGCGACCTTCCAGCCGCCGCGCCGGGCCAGGCGCTCGGCCTCGTCGAACCGCTCGGGCTTGCGCGGAGCGATGATCAGCAGCGCGTTGGTGATCGTCGCGCGGATGCGCTGGAACGCCTCCAGCACCGGCTCCTCCTCGCCTTTGAGCGTGCTCGCGGCGATGATCACCGGCCGGTCCGGGGGAATGCGAAAATACCGGAGGACGCGGTTGCTGCCGCGATCGCCGGCGGCGCCGGGAATCTCGAGGGAATCGAACTTCAGCGAGCCGGTGACGCTGACCCGCGGCCGCTCGGCGCCGATCTCGATGATGCGGCGCGCCGACTCGTCGCTCTGCATGCAGAAGCGGTCGATATGCCGGAGCACGCGGCGGAAGAAGGGGCGCGCCAGCCGGTAGCGGGGATACGCGCGGCTCGAGATCCGGCCGTTCACGAGCATCGTCCTGACGCCGGCGCGCGCGCAGGCGCGCAGGAGGTTGGGCCAGATTTCAGTCTCGACCATGATCAACAGCCGCGGCTTCACCCGCCGCAGCACCCGGTTGACGATGAAGCCGAGGTCAATCGGAAAGTAGAACAGATCGTCGACGTATTGGAGGTTGTTGCGCGCGATATCCTGGCCGGTCATGGTGGTGGTCGAGAGGATCAGCCGCAGCCGCGGATAGCGCTCGCGGAGCTCCGGCAGGAGCGCGCGCGCCATCAGGACCTCGCCGACCGAGACCGCGTGGATCCAGATCGAGGACTCGGCGTCGAGGTTGAACGCGGGCGGAAGATATCCGAGCCGTTGCGGCAGGCTCGCGACGTATTTCCGGTACCGCACCGCCTGGTAGATCAGGTACGGCGACACCACGGCGAACAGCGCCACGATGAGCACGCTGTAGAAAAAATACATGCGCGGATCCGATCCACTCTAGTCCGTCGTTTGACCGCCGCGCAAGCCGTTCATTACAATCAAGGTTTGTTCAGTGCTGGAGGGAATCGCAGATGGCTATCAAAGTCGGGATTAACGGGTTCGGCCGGATCGGCCGCAACATCATGCGCGCGGCGATGGACGACCGCGGCATCGACATCGTCGCGGTCAACGACCTGACCAACGCCGCCACACTTGCGCATCTGCTCAAGTACGACTCGATTCTCGGGAACCTGAAGGCCGACATCTCGGCCACGGCAGACCGGATCACCGTCAACAAGGACGAGTTCCAGGTGCTCTCGGTCAAGGACCCGGCGCAGCTGCCGTGGAAGGACCTGGGCGTGGACGTGGTGTTCGAGTCCACCGGCATCTTCACGGGGCGCGACGGCGCGGCCAAGCATCTCGCCGCCGGCGCGAAGAAAGTCGTCATCACCGCGCCCGCGAAGGGACCGGATTTGACGGTCGTGCTCGGAGTCAACGAAGACAAGTACGATCCGACCGTCCACCACATCATCTCCAACGCGTCGTGCACCACCAACTGCCTGGCGCCGATCGCCAAGGTGCTGCACGAGACGTTCGGCATCCGCAAGGGCTGGATGACGACGGTGCACTCGTACACGAACGACCAGAACCTGCTCGATCTGCCCCACAAGGATCTGCGGCGCGCCCGCGCCGCGGCGCTGTCGATCATCCCGACCACCACCGGCGCGGCCAGCGCGGTCGGTGAAGTGCTGCCGGAAATCAAGGGGCGGCTCGACGGCATCGCGATGCGCGTGCCGACGCCGAACGTCTCGGTCGTCGATCTCGCGGTCCTGGTGGACAAGCGGACGTCGGCCGCGGAAGTGAACGCGGCCTTCAAGACCGCCGCGGACGGTCCGCTCAAGGGGCTGCTCCAATACAGCGAGGCGGAGCTGGTCTCGATCGACTTCAAGGGCAACCCGCATTCGTCGATCCTCGATGCGCCGTATACGAGCGTGATGGACGGCGACTTCATCAAGGTCCTGTCGTGGTACGACAACGAATGGGGCTACTCGAACCGCTGCGTGGACCTGCTCCGTTATCTCGTCAAGAAGGGTCTGTAGCCGGTGCGGAGCGTCAGGGACCTCGACCTCGCCGGGCGGAAGGCGTTCATCCGCGTGGACTTCAACGTCCCGATCAAGAACGGCGTGATCGGCGACGACACGCGGATCCGCTCGTCGCTGCCGACGATCCGGTACGCGCTCGACCAGGGGGCGACCGTCATTCTGGCGTCGCACCTGGGGCGACCCAAGGGCAAGCCGAACCCGGAGTACTCGCTGCGGCCGATCGCCACGCACCTGGCGGAGCTGCTCGGACGGCCCGTGGAATTCGCGGAAGACTGCATCGGCGAGGCCGCGCAAGCGGCCATCGCCGCTGCGGAGCGCGGCGGGAAGGTGGTGCTGCTCGAGAACCTGCGGTTCCATCCTGAAGAGGAGCAGAACGACAGCGGGTTCGCCAAACAGCTGGCGGAGCTCGCGGACGTCTACGTCAACGACGCGTTCGGATCGGCGCATCGGGCGCACGCGTCAACCGAAGGCATCGTGCACCACGTCACGCAGGCGGCGGCGGGCCTGCTGATGGCGGCTGAAGTCGAGTACCTCGGAAGGATCCTGGAGCGGCCGGAGCGGCCGTTCGTCGCGGTTCTTGGGGGCGCGAAGGTCTCGGACAAGCTGGAAGTGATCCAGAACCTGGTGCCACGGGTGGATGCGCTCCTCATCGGCGGCGCGATGGCCTACACGTTCTTCAAGGCGCGCGGGCTGCCGGTCGGAAAATCGCTCGTCGAAGCGGACCTGCTCGACGCGGCCCGCGAGGTGGAGCGCCAGGTCCAGGCGCGCAACCTGCGCTTCGAGCTGCCGGTCGATCACGTGGTCGCGCCGAAGCTCGAAGCGGGCGCCCCGGCCGAGATCCTGGACGTGGCGGATCCCGCGATCGGCGATCGCATGGGGCTCGACATCGGGCCGAAGACGATTGCGGCCTACCGCCGCGTCATCGCCGGCGCCACAACGGTGACCTGGAACGGCCCGATGGGCGTCTTCGAGATCGACGCTTTTGCGGAAGGGACGATCGCCGTGGCCAGGGCGGTGGCGGACGTCACGGGGACCACCGTCATCGGCGGCGGCGATTCGATTGCGGCGGTCGCCAAGGCGGGCGTGACCGATCGCATCACGCACATCTCGACCGGGGGCGGCGCGTCGCTCGAATTCCTCGGCGGCCGCAAGCTGCCGGGCGTCGTCGCACTCGAACAGGCACAGGGCTGAGGCCGAGGACCGAATATGCGAATCCCCTTGATCGCGGCGAACTGGAAGATGTTCAAGACCGTGCAGGACGCGGTCGTGTTCGCCAAGGAATTCCGCACGATGGTGAAGGACTCGGCGGGCGTCGAGATCGTCATCGCGCCGCCGTTCACCGCGCTTCACCTGGTGGCGGATGCGGTGCGGAACTCGCCCATCGCGGTCGCCGGCCAGAACCTGCACTGGGAGCGCGAGGGGGCCTTCACCGGGGAGATCAGCGCGGGAATGCTCAAGGAGGCGGGGGCGGAATACGTGATCATCGGGCACTCCGAACGCCGCCGGCTGTTCCACGAGACCGATGAAACGGTCAACAAGAAGATCGGGTCGGCGCTCGCCGCCGAGCTCACACCGATTGTCTGTATCGGCGAAACGCTCGAGGAGCGCGAACGGGACGAGACGCTGACGGTGCTCGATCGCCAGATCAAGACCGGGCTGGACGGCATCACCGGCGAGCAGGCGGCCTCGCTGATCATTGCGTACGAGCCGGTGTGGGCGATCGGCACCGGCCGCAATGCGACGCCGCAGCAGGCCGGCGAAGCCCACGCGCACATCCGGTCGCGACTGCGCCAGTGGTTCGGCGCGGGGGCGGCGGATCAGTGCCAGATCATCTACGGCGGCAGCGTCAAGCCGGATAACATCCACGACCTGATTCTGCTGCCGGACGTGGACGGGGCCCTCGTCGGCGGGGCCAGCCTCGATGTGCGGGCCTTCGCCGACATTGTGGCGCGGAGCCGGCAGAGCGCGGTATAATCAGCCGTTATGCTCTACTACCTGCTCTCGTTCCTGTACGTGCTTGCCTGCTTCCTGCTGCTGCTCGTCGTGCTCCTGCAGCAGGGCAAGGGGGGCGACATGGCGAGCGCATTCGGCGGCGGCGGCAGCCAGACGGCGTTCGGCGCCCGCGCCGGCGCGACGGTGCTGACCAAGGCGACCGCCATCCTGGGCGTGTTATTCATGCTGGGAGCAATTGGCCTCGGCGTGATGGGGCAGCGCGGTCCCGGCTCGCTGATGCGGGGCCTGGCCGCCCCGGCGGCGCCGGCTGCTGTTCCGGCCCCGCTGCCCGCTGCTCCGGCTGCAGGGACACCTGCCTCGACGTCACCGTCGTCCGCGGCACCGTCAGTGACTACGCCGTCCGCAACGACTCCGGCGGCGTCACCCTCGCCCTCGACCGCTCAGCCCGCGGAAGCGCCTCCCGCCCCACCGGCGGCGAAGACGCCAGCGCCCAAGGGCCCAGGGAAGTAATATCGGGAGTGTCCGGCTTCGGCCGGACCGTGATTTCGCGAAAGTGGCGGAACTGGCAGACGCACCAGCTTGAGGGGCTGGCGTTCGCAAGAACGTGGGGGTTCGAATCCCCCCTTTCGCACCACACGTCAAACAGGCCAGGGCAACCTGGCCTGTTCGCTTTTACCCCAAGCGGATCCCCCGAGCAGCACGAAGCAACGCCATTTCTCTTCTGGACAGGAGCGCGAGTTGAGTCCCGAACAGCTGCGGAAGCACGTCACGGATTTGATCCGTGAAACACTCCGGAACACTCGTCGCCCGAGGACACCTGGAGCTCGCGGGTTCGCGTCAAGGCCGGACGCTGGTCGATGAACGTGCGGTGCCGGCCGTGCGACTCGGCCGGATCATGGTCTACGACGACGGCGATTACCGGCCAGCACCAGTCATCCCTGTGACGTGTGCTCCACATCTGCCCAGGCCCTCAAGACGCTCAGGCCATCTGCCGCTGCGCAAGCTGCGCGAAGAGCCCGCCCTTCTCCATCAACGCCGCGTACGAGCCTTCCTCCTGAATCTGACCGCCGTCGAGATAGATGATTCGGTCGGCGTCCACGAGCGTGCTCAAGCGGTGCGCGATCACGACCCGCGTCGCCTCGAGGCGGTCCAGGCTGGCCGTCACGACCGCCTGGGCCTTGTTGTCGAGGGCGCTGGTCGCTTCGTCGAACAGGACGATCCGCGGCCGGGCCACCAGCGCGCGGGCGATGAGCAGACGCTGGCTCTGACCGCCCGAGAACGTCCCGCCGCCCTCGGACACGGAGGTGTGCAGCCCCATCGGCATCTGACGGATGTCGTCGGCCAGTCCGGCCCGTTCGGCCGCCTCCCACGCCTCGTTAACGCCCCGCGAGCTGTCGCCGACGATGTTGCGGAAGATGTCCGTCGGCAGGAGACGGCTTTCCTGCAGCACGACGCCGAGTTGCTGCCGCAGCGCCCGCGCGTCGAGCTGCGCCAGGTCCAAGCCGTCGTAGCAGACCGTCCCCGAGCCCGGTTGCTCGAAACCCAACAGCAGCCGCAACAGCGTCGATTTGCCGCAGCCCGACGGACCGACGAGCGCCACGAACTCGCCGGGACGGATCGAGAACGACACGTCCTTCAGCACCCACGGCCCCTCGGAATGGTAGCGGAAGTGCAGACCTGTCACCGCGATCGCCCCCTTGAGCCGACCGGGGGGAGGCATCGCTCCATCGTTCTCCGGCGCCGCACGCAGGATCGGCTGGAGCCGCTCGTAGAACGGGACGATCGACAGCAGTCCGAGCGACGCGCTGCACAGCGCGCCAACCGCGCCGGCGAATGTGCCGAAGGCTGCGTAGAACGCAACGAACCCGCCCGTTGTCAGCACTGGCGCCCGCGCCGCCCCGTCCTCGGGCTGCAGACGGTAGATAGCCGCGAAGATGACGAGCGGCGCCAGCACCTGGAACCCCGAAGTCAGCGTGCCGAGCACGTTCTGCATTCGTCCCAGCGAAAAGGAGAGCCGCTTCTGTTCCGCGAAGCGCTGCGCCCACACGCGAAAGGCGTGGGTCTCGGCGCCGCTCATCCGCACCTTGCCAACCCCGGAAATGAGCTGCAGCACCAGGCTCGCGATCCGGCCGCGGATCTCGACTTCCTGCCGCTGGGTGCGCAACAGCAGATAGTTCCCCAGCGTGGTCACGGCCACCAATAACAGCGTGATGGCGACGGCGACGACGGTCAGTCTGGGACTGAGGTACAGCATCAGCGCCAGGTACGCCACCGCGTTGACCAGGCCGAGGATGGCGCCGATCCCCGACGTCGAGAGCACACGGCGGATCGCATCGATGCCGCTCGCGCGCACCGCCAGGTCGCCGGCGCCGTAGGCGCGAAAGAACCGGGCGGGCAGGGACAGCAGCCGTGCCCACACAGCCGACTGCAGGACGTAGTCCAGGCGGCTTTCCAGCCGCACCGTCGCCACGCTGGTGACGATCGAGAACGCCATATTCGCCAGCGTGACGACCAGCATGCCAAGGCCCAGCTGCACCAGGAGCCCCCGCTCCCCCTGCGGGATGGCGCGATCGATCATCTGCCCGGTGAGGAGCGGTACAACCGCCCCGAGCGCGCCCACAAGCAGGCTGATCCCCAGTAGCGTCCAGACATCCCGGCCTACGCCGCGCGCGCCGAAGCGCATCAGTTCCAGGGGACGCAGCGTAGCGGAGGGCAGAGGACGGTAGAACGCGAATGCGAACGGCGCCAGCGTTGCGGCGTACACCGCGGTGACAGGCGCCTCGGTCCCCGCCGCGACGTCCAGAGCCGTGTACGCGGACGCCCCGCGCGGCAGGAGCGCCACGGCGTCCCCCTGCTCCGTCTGTGCCAGCAGCGGCCCGGCGTCGGCCTTCCACCACTCCCCGCGCAGCGCGACCAGCCTCGTCCGAAAGCCCGACGACGTGGCAACGGCCGCGACGTGGTCTTGGAACGTGCCCGCGCCGGACATCTCGATCGGCGCGCGCACCTCGAGCCCCAGGCGTGCGCCGACGAGACGGCTCCCCTCCAGGATCGACTGGAGCCGCCCCCCCGCCCCCCGCCTTGTCGCCTCGCGGGCAGGCTCCTCGAACACGCCGCCCAGCGACTCGAACGCGGAGGCCTGTGCGGCCTCGGCCTCGCGGGCCTTGTTCCCGAGGCGTGCCGACTCGTCCGCGACTGACGCCCGCTTCGCGATCGCGAGGCACGCGTACAGCGCGTCGTGGAAGTGGTCCACGCCGGCCCACAGCTCGCCGGTCGCGAGCAACCCGACGGTGTCGCGCGGCTCGACCACCAGCGGCTGATCACTCGACCGCGCCGGCTCGAGCCAGGTCTCCGGCGTCAGCGGAAAGAAGGTTGCCCGGTCCGGAGATGCGGGCGCGAGCGGCATGACGCCGGCGAAGATCACGCCTTCGCGCTCGACCGGGATCCACAGCACCCCACGAGCCGACTTCGCACGCTGCCCATGCACCAGCGACGACTGCACGGCGATCTGCAGTGCCACTGTCACTTCCGGCCGGGCCGGCAGATCGCTCATCAGACGCGACGCAGCCGCCATCAGCCACCGATCGATCAGCACCGCGATCTCGGTCGCGCCGTCCGGGTGGCGAGCGAGCGTGTCGAGCTGGATCCGATTGATGCGCCGCACCTCGGTCCCGGGCGGCGCGGTCGCGAGCAGCAACGACCCGTGCGACTCCTTCGGATCCGCGCCGAGGACCGCGCCGCCCGGGTCGACTGTCGCGACGTGGCTGCGCCCTTCGAGGGCGCGCCCGTCCTCGATCGTCACGGCGAACACGTCGATCTCGCCCTTCACCACGTAGTACGCGCACGCGGCATCGTCGAGCAGCGTGGCGTTCCTCTCGCTGATGGAGTACGCCTCTCCGGCGTCGGCCAGCCGTGGCCGCGTCACCTTCGGCGGCACGTCCCTGACGACGTGCGGGAGCCCCATCGTCTGGTTGGCGTCGGTCGGCGCCGGCATCGCTTCGGGCCGGCACTCCAGCACGCTGTCGCCGACGCGAAAGGGCTGTCCGGCCTCGACACTCTCGTCCGAGACACGGCGTTCGTCAATCCACACCCCGTTGACACTCTCGAGGTCGAACAGCCGGAACGGCCCCCGCCCGGTCCACTCGATCCGCAGGTGACGCCGCGAGACGCCCGCATCGTCGGCCAGCGGCACGTCGCAGCCGGGATCTTGGCCGACGAGCGCGGCACCGCCGACGATGACGAACTCCGTCGCCGGCACGTCACGCCCTTTGGACCGGACCAGGCGAACGATGAAAGGGATCAGGCTCATGCCAGGCTGATCAGCTCCCGGTAGGGACCGTCGGCGTCCTTCATCTCGTCATGCGTCCCCTGCTGCACGATCGCGCCGCGCTGCATGACGACGATCCTGTCCGCGTCACGGATGGTGCTCAATCGATGGGCGATGATCACGCAGGTGCAGCCTCTCCGCCGCAGCGCGTCGACGACGTGCGATTCGGTGAGCGGGTCGAGCGCACTGGTGGCCTCGTCGAGCAGGAGCATCGTCGGCTCACCGACGAGGGCGCGGGCGATCTCCAGCCGCTGGCGCTGGCCCCCGCTCAGGTTCTTTCCCCCTTCTTCCAGCACCGCCTGATAGCCGCCGGCCCGCTCGTCGATCACCTCGTCGATGCACGCATCCCGGCACGCCTCAGCGATGCGGGCCGCCGGCAAGGTGGTGTCCCACATCGAGACGTTGTCGGCGATCGTGCCGGCGAAGAGGAACACCTCCTGGTCGACGACGCCCATTGAATCGGTGATTGAGGTGCGCGGCAGCTCGGATCGGGGCAGCAAGGGGGAGCATCAAGCCCGCGATGGTGGCGACCCGGAGCAGCGCCGGCAGGATCGCGCGGCCGCCCCGGCCCGGCGCAGCAGCTCGCGCACGTACGGTGTGCCCGGC
>JBDTSX010000094.1:0-11052 GCA_039930925.1 Acidobacteriota bacterium
ACGCCATCATCTTGAACCCGGCGCCGAGCCCGAGGCAGTGGGTGCCGGACCTGCCGCCCGCGCTCGAGCGGCTGCTCCTCTGGATGCTGGAAAAGGGGGCCGACGCCCGGCCAGCCGCGGCTGACGTCGAGGCGGAGCTGACGAATCTGGCCGCCGGCCTGGAGCTGCTCGAACGCCCCTCACCGGCGATCGGCCGTGCCCGCCGGACGCGGGACCACAATCTGCCTTCCCAGTTCACCGCGCTGGTCGGGCGCGCCACGGAGATCGCGAGCATCACCGAGATGCTGCTCGACGCCGGCGTCCGCCTGCTCACACTCACCGGACCGGGCGGAACCGGCAAGACGCGGCTCGCCATTCAGGTGGCAGACGATCTCGCCGGCCGGTTCGACGGCGGCGTCGTGTTCGTGAACCTGGCGCCGATTGCCGATTCACGGCTGGTGGCCTCCGCCGTGGCCCGATCGCTCGGGATTCGTGAGAGCGGCGAGCTCCCGCTCGTCCAGGCCATCGCCGAGCATCTGCACGGCCTCGGCGGAACGCTTTTGGTGATGGACAATTTCGAGCAGGTGTCCGACGGCGCGCCGCTCGTGAAGGCCCTGCTCGACGACTGTCCCGCGCTCAAGGTCCTGGTCACCAGCCGCGTGGCGCTGCGGATTTATGGCGAGCAGGAGTTTCCGGTGCCCCCTCTTCCGCTGCCCGCCCCGGGCGCGCCGTCTTCCCCTTCGACCCTGGGGGAATACGCATCGGTTGCGCTGTTCGTCCAGCGCGCCGCCGCGGTCAGGCCCGACTTCGCGCTGACGCCCAAGAACGGGCGGGCCGTCGCGGAAATCTGCCGACGGCTGGACGGCCTCCCGCTGGCGATCGAGCTGGCGGCCGCGCGCGTCAAGATCCTGCCGCCCGGCGAATTACTCGCGCGCATCGAACGGCCGCTCGAGCTGTTGACCGGTGGCCCGCGCGACCTGCCCGAGCGCCAGCAGACGCTTCGCCAGGCGATCAAGTGGAGCGACGACCTGCTGACACCGTCCGAGCGGATGCTGTTCCGGCGCCTGTCGGTCTTTGCCGGCGGCTGCACGCTCGAAGCGGCGGAGGCCGTCTGCGACGCCTCGGAAGACCTCGGTGTCGATCTGCTCGACGGCATCGCCTCGCTCGCCGACAACAGCCTCCTCGTCCAGCGCGTCTCCGAGGACGGCGAGCCGCGCTTCATCATGCTCGAGACATTTCGCGAGTACGGCCGGGAGCAGCTGCTCGAGCACAGTGAGGCCGCCGCGACCGAGCGCGCCCACGCCGCGTACATGCTGGTGGTCGCCGAGGAAGAGACGCCCGAGATGACTCCGGAGGCGCGCGACGCGTGGCTCCGGGGATGCGACGCCGAACACGATAATTTCCGGACCGCGGTCCAGGGCCTGATCACCGCCGGCGATGTCGAGTGGGCGCTTCGGCTCGCAGCGGCGCTGTTCAGATTCTGGGAACAGCGGAATCATCTGACCGAGGGACGCGAGACGCTGGCGCGAGTGCTTGGCATGCCCGCGGCGCCGACGCGGTTTCGCGCCCGAGCCCTCTACTGCGCCAGCGTACTGGCCGACATCCAGGCTGACGTCGGTGCCTCCGAGGCGCTCAGCCGCGAGGCGTGCGGCATCTACCGGCAGTTCGGCGACGCCAAAGGGATCGCGACGACCACGACGGTGATGGCCTACCAGGCACAGAGGCAGGGTCGGTATGCCGAGGCCACCGCGCTCTTCGGGGAAACGGTGTCGATGTGGGAACAGCTGGGCGAGATCACGGCTGTGGACCTCGCGATCAGCAACATGGCGCAGGCCGCGAAAGCCGGGGGCAACTTCGAGCTGGCGCGGCGCCTCCTCGACCAGGTCGTCTCGTCGTCGCAGGCACGCGGGGATGCCCGTGGTTTCGCGTTCGCGCTGAACGGGCTCGGAGACGTCGCGGCGTCGGAGGGGAATCATGGAGCGGCCCGGCGGTACCATCACGAGAGTCTCGCGCGGTACCGCGAGATCGACGATCGGTGGGGCATCGCGCGCGTGCTGACCGACCTCGCCGGCGTCGATCTTCAGGCCGGGAAATATGCCGAGGCGGACCGCTCGCTCACGGAGGCGGTGCAAGCCTTCCGCGAGCTGGGCCACGAACGCGGCGTCGCTCGCCAGCTCGAGTCTCTGTCGTGGTGCGCCAGCTGCCAGTCACACGACCGGGCAGCGGTCGCGCTGGCGAGCGCGGCGGCGGCGATACGCCACCGGATTGGTGCACCGGCGAAGCAGGTGGAACGGGAAAAGGTCCAGCACGCACTGGCCCGGGCGCGCACGCGGATCAGTCCAGAGACGTACGCGAACGCGTGGCAGCAGGGACTCACCGCGACACTCGATCAGGTTCTCGGGACGGAGCCCCGCGGCGGCTCTCAGGCGGGATGATCAGGCGGATCGCTTCGGATCGAGCATCCGGCGCACCGCCGACACTCGATTGGCGGGGACGCCGAGCTTGCGGGCGTGTTCCCTGATACACGCTTCGTCGGGAGCGAGGTAGACGCAGTAGAGCCGGTCGTCGGTCACGTAACTGTGCAGCCACTGGATCTGCGGTCCGATGTCCTTCAGGACCTCCCGCGAGCGCACCGAGAGGTCGCGGAGCTGATCCTCCGTCAACTCCCCCGCGCCGGGAATCTCGCGCTCGATGACGAATTGGGGCATCTCGACGCCAAGATACCATGGCGCCAATCGCTTTCGGCACGGCGTAGCCGCGTTGTCCCGGGGAGCGGAGAGCCGGAAGGCCGAGGGGCATCCCCGTTCGCCACACCGCCGGAAACACTTTGAAATCAGCGGCTGCCGGATGCCTGACGAACGTGGGCCGGTGCCTCATGGCGATCGGCCCTGCTGATCGTCATTCGGATCGGGCCCACCGCGCGGACGGCGGCAAGTGCGGTGGCGAGGCCGAGCATCCGCTCGAGCTCCGCGACGAGGTGCGCCGGCACACACGGCTTCGACAGGACGACCTGCATCGCCACCTCGCGTGCCCGGGCGGGGATGTCGGTATCCCAGTGCGCGGTCAGGCCGATGATCGGAATCGCCCGCGTGCGCTGGTCCTGGCGGAGCGCCGCCGCCAGATCGAACCCGTTCATGCCGGGCAGCATGATGTCCGTGACGATGGCTGCAGGCGGATCGCGGAGCGCGCTTGTCAGCGCCTCGAGGCCGTCCTGCACGCCGGTCGGATCGAATCCTGCCGAGGCCAGGAACTCGAGATAGCCACTGAGCGTATTCGGGTCGTCTTCGACAATGAGCACACGGCTGGAACTGGCCATCACGGGTGATTACAGCAAGCGCAGCGCCACACCAGACCAGCTGAAACGGTCCCGTAAGGCCGCGGGCCTGCCGCAGCAATGATGCAAAAGAGAACGTACCCTTTCAGAATTGTCCGGCACAGCCGGTGTGTGCGGTCGTTGCCACGGCGTGCGGGTCCACCTTGAAGCGTGGTGATTCCGCAGAGGCGACCGCCTCATTTGTTTTCTTCCAATACGCGCGCGCAGGGCCGCGCTGGCTCCTGCCGCGGCATATTGGTTGGCGTTCGCCGAATCCGGACGTAAGCTCTGTGCATGTCTCAGCGCCCGCGACTCTGGCTCTCACTCCCCTTCCTCCTCGCCCTCGGCGCGATCCTCGCGGCGGCGCAATCGGCGCAGCGGCCGGACGCCTCGAACCACGTCGTGGTCATCAGCCTCGACGGCTTCAAGGCCTCGGCGCTCGCCGATCCGGCCATCCCGCTCCCGACGCTCCGGCGGTTGGCGAAAGCCGGCGCGACCGCAAGAGCCATGCGGCCGGTGAATCCAACCGTCACCTGGGCGAACCACACCGCGATCATCACCGGCGACACGCCGGCGCGGCACGGCGTGATCTATAACGGCCTGCTGGTGCGCGACCCGGGCATGCCGCCGCGCGTCGAGCCCTGGCGCGACAAGAAGGACATGGTCCGGGTCCCGACGCTCTACGACCTGGCGCATGCGGCCGGAAGGACGACTGCGCAGGTGGACTGGGTGGCGATCTGGAATGCGCCAACCGTGACCTGGGAGTTTCGCGAGCGTCCCGATCCGAAAGGGGCGATCGCGCGCGAGATGATCACGGCGGGCGCCTTGACCGAGGCGGATGTCGACACGTTCACGTCGAAGAGCATCGTCCTCCGCGATGCGGTGTGGACGCAGGCGGCCGCGCACATCATCCGCGAGCACAAGCCGAACCTGATGATGTTTCACCTGTTGACGCTGGATTCGACTCAACACCGCTACGGTCCCGGCACCCTCGCGGCGCAGGCGGTGATGGCCCTCCTCGACGCGCAAGTCGCCGAGATCATCCGCGCCGTAGAGCAGGCGGGACTTGGTCCCCGCACGACCTACGTGATTGTCTCGGACCACGGATTCAAGACCGTCAAGCGGCAGATCAACCCCAACGTCGCGTTGGCGCGAGCCGGGCTGGTGACGCTGACGGACGGCAAGGTGACCAAAGCCGACACCTGGGTCATGCCAGAGGGGGGGACCGCGTTTGCCTACGTGACCTCGCCCGATCCGTCAGGCGGCATGCTCGCGCGGATGAAGCAGGCGCTCGCCGGGATTGAAGGCATCGAGACGATCGTCGAGCCGTCAGGCTACGCCGCCTACGGGCTGCCGATGCCCGGGGCCAGCGATCAGATCGGCGAGCTGTTCCTGACCGCGAAAGATGGATACGCGTTCACCGCGGCGGTGTCAGGAGAGGCGGTCGTCAACGATGCACCCGAAGGCAGCCTCGGTGCGCATGGATACGTGAACACCGACCCGGAGCTCGGCGCCATCTTCATCGCCTCGGGCCGCGGGATCAAACCCGGGGTCACGCTGGACTCGGTCAGCAACCTCGATCTGGCGCCGACGATGGCGCGCCTGCTTGGGATCGCGATGCCCGGCACCGACGGCAAGGTGATCGCCGAGATTCTGTCGGTGCGGTGAGATCCCGCGGAGGCGACCGCGCTCGGCGGAGGCTGTGACCCGTCCGCCGGCGCCAGCCGGACGTGGCGACCCGTCAGCCGCCCCGTTACGGGTTTTTGAGCGCGGGAATATCGGCGCTGAGGCCCCAGGATCGGTTGAACTGGCCGCGCACGTACCACACGCCGGTGGAACCCCGGAACACCGCGACGTCGGCCTTGCCGTCACCGTCGTAGTCCGCCGGGACGATCACGTCGGCGCTCAGGCCCCAGTCGATCGCCTGGCTGGTGCCATCGATCGAGGAGGTGATGAACCAGCGGCCGAGCGCCGGCCGGAACACGGCGATATCCGCCTTGCCGTCGCCGTCGAAATCCGCGGCAATCGGCACGTCGCCGGTGATGCCCCAGTTCCGGAGCGTCAGGGTGCCGGTCACCCGGTTGAGCAGACGCCATTGGCCGGTGGACGGACGAAACACCGCGACATCGGTTCGGCCGTCGCCGTCGTAGTCGGCCGGCACCGGGATGTCGCCGTTCGCACCACAGTCATACGTGATGTAACTGGTGTTGCCGGTGGACGAAAGCAGGATCACCCAGCGGCCGAGTGACGGCCGGAACACCGCGTAGTCCGCCTTGCCGTCGCCGTCGTAGTCGCCGGGCACGGGAATGTCCCCCGCGAGACCCCAGTCGCGGAAGACGTAGGCGGTGAAGTTGGTGGACGACTGCAGCACATACCAGCGCCCGGTTGAGCGGCGGTAGACCGCGAAATCGATCTTGCCGTCGCCGTCGTAGTCGCGCGCGACCGGCACATCGCCGTTCAGGCCGAACGAGCGCAGGATGTAGTCAGTCCCGCCGCTCAGCGAGCGAAGCGACACCCAATCCCCGTTCGAGGGGCGGAACACCGTCAGGTCCGCCTTGGCATCGCCGTCGTAGTCCCCGAAACGGGTCTGCACCGGCGGCATCGCCCGGTTCAGCGGGATGTCGCCGGCGGCGCCAAGCGCGACGATTTCGCTCGCACCGGTCGCGTGATTGGTGAAGGACCACGATCCCGTCGCGCGGCGGAAGACCCCGAGCTCCGCGATCCCGTCCCCATTCCGGTCGAGCGGCACGGGGACATCGCCGCTGACACCCCACACCTGCGTGTACTGATCCTTGATGAACCACGCGCCCGTCGCCGGGCGGAACACCGCGATGTCGGTGCGGCCGTCGCCGTCGTAATCCGCGGGCACGGGGATGTCGGCGGGCAGCCCGAAGGTCGCGTTCACCACGTTGCGGATGTACCACGTCGCGTTGCCCGGGCGATAGACCGCCACATCGTCCGCGCCGTCGCCGTTGTAGTCGCCGACGACCGGAAGATCCCCCGGCAGCCCCCAGGTGATCGTCGCGAAATTGCGAATGTAGAACGTGCCGGTCGATGGACGGAACACCGCCACCTCGGTTCGACCGTCGCCGTCGTAGTCTCCGGGGACCGGAATATCACCGGGCAGGCCCCACGCGATCGGTGTTCCGCCGCCGATGTACCAGGTGCCGCTGGCGGGACGGAATACGGCGATGTCCGGCGTCCCGTCGCCGTTGAAGTCCCCCGCCACCGGCAGGTCGCCCGCCACACCGTATTCGATCGGATCCTGTTGCCCTTCGAGCAGCCACAGGCCGAGACCGGGACGGAACACGCCGAGGTCCGACAGGCCGTCGCGATTGAAGTCGTTCGGCACGTACTCGCCGATCAGCGCGCCTTCCTGCGTAATCGTAAACGTCAGGCCGGCGATGGTGATCGTTCCGGTCCGCGCGGAGGTGATCCGGTTGGCGGTCACCTGCCAGGCGACCGTCGCCGGGCCGGTTCCCCCGGCCGGAGAGGTGACGGCGACGAATCCGCTGCCGCTGACCGCGGTCCAAGAACAGGCCGGCCCATTGGCGGTGAGCGTCACCGACCCGCTGGCCATCCCCGCCGGTACGGACGCCGAGGACGCGGAAAGCGAGAACGTGCACGGCAGCACCGTCACCGTGGCGGTGTTCGAGTCGGCGGCCCCCTGGGCATTCCGCGCCTGCGCCCAGTAGTTGTTGGTCACGGACAGGTGCGGCGTGGTGTAGTTCGTGGCGGTCGCCCCGGGAATCGGATTGGCCGTGCTGCCGCTGTCGCCGAGGTACCACTGATAGGTCAGTGTCGGGCTGCCGGTGGCGCCGACCGTCAGCGTGGCGGTGTTCCCGGAGAGGATGGTCGCACCCTGTGGCTGCGTGGTGATCGCGGGAGCCGCGCAGGCCGAGGTCGTGAACGTCGCGTCGGCTCCGTTCGCCGCCCCTCCGGCATTGGTGGCGACGGCACGGAAGTGATAGAGCGTCCCGCAGGTCAGACCGGTGATCGTGCCGCCGCCGATCGCCACCGGTGTCGCGCCCGACCCGAGCTACTGCGGCGCCGTCAGGCTGCCGTACGCGGTCGTCAATCCGTAGTGGAAGCGCCCCGCGGTGGCGACGCCGTTGGGATTCGCGGCGCCGTTCAGCGTCGCGCCGCTCTGCGTGACACCGGCCGCCGCGCCGGTCGTGGGAAGCAGCGGCGGCGAGGGCGGATTGCCTGCCGTCTTGAAGTACCAGGTCTGTCCCGTGGCGGTCTCGTAGGCCATCGTCTTCGCAACGATTTTCCAGTAGTAGGTCGTACCCGGCTCGAGCGTCGGCAGCGTGAAGGTCTTGGTGTCGCCGGCAGACTGGCTCGGGCCAAGCGGCTGGTTCGCGGCGAGCAGCGGCGGATCCGGGGTGATCCCGAGATAGATGTCGTAGAGATGTCCCCACAGCCCGCCGTCCCAGACGAGGGTCGTTCCGGTCAGCGGCTGACCGGTGATGCCGCCGGCCGGCGAGAGGTTCTGCGGCTGGTCCGGCGGCAGCGGCACGAAGGCCTTGCTTTCGAGGAAGCCTGCGCCGTTGTTCCACTTGCGCTCGAACTGCGCGCTCAGCCACTGGAGAATCCACGGCTTGGTGGTGAAGTAGTTGTGCTCACGCTGGCTGTCCGACGAGGGCGAAGTCCAATTCGACGAACCGAAGATCGACATGCCCCGCCCGTACAGGAGGACGGCCTTTTCGTGGTTGATGCCCAGATGGGCATCGACGCGGACCTGCACCCCGGCGTGATACATGATGTCGACGTTGTACGCATCCCAGAGCCGACTGGGATTCCGGTACTCGGTCTCGTCGGTCATCAGCCGCACCGCCACCCCGCGATTGACCGCGGCGACGATCGCGTTGGTGTGCTGGACGTCCGTGATCCGGAACATGAACGCGTCGATCTTCTGGGTTTCGAGGTTGTAGTTGGCGATCGCGCGCTGCCGGTAGCTATCGTCCGGCGGAAAGTTGAGGTCGGGGTCAATCGCCGAGGTGGGATAGCTCCGAAGCAGCGGACCGGCGATGTTGGCGTAGTCGACGAACTCGCTGGGACTGGTCCAGAGGTCGTCGAACTTGGTCATGAAGCTCGAGACGACCGACGCTTCGTTCGTGAAGTAGACCACTTCGTCGGTGTAGTTGATGTAGGGCGTCTCGGGCGCCAACTCGAAGGGGACGAGGTTGGCGCCGGAAAATTCGACCTGCTGCTGGCCGGCGAAGACGAACATCTTCCAGTGGAGGATGCCGCTCGTCGCCCGCCGCCGCATCGGAATGCCGGCCGCCGCCAGCTGCGCCATCGGGCCCTCGCAGTGGGCGTGCTGATCGAGACAGCGAGGGTCCATCAGCAACCGGATCCGGACACCGCGATTCCAGGCGGCCTCGAGCGCGTTCGAGTAACGCGCATCGCTCATCATCCAGAAGCCGACGTCGATGCCGACCTGCTCCTGCTGGATGTAGGTCAGGATGTCGGCCCGGCAATCCTGGATCGACGGGTCGCAGAGTCGTTCTTGCGGGGCCAGCGGCTGGGCGTGGGCAGCCGGCACAACGAGCGCGAGCAGCGCCAGAACGCAGACCGCGAGCCCTACCGTCCTGGTTCCGCGCCGGGGGACCGGTTTCACCTGGTTTTCTCCACCAGCCGCCTCTTGCGAAGATAGTGCCGAAGGTGAAATGGAGAAATTAGCCAGAAAATGGAGGAATTCAGCGGCGGCTGGAGCCGGGGACGGAACTGCTGGGCCGGGCATTCCACATGATCGGAACACCAAGACCGTACTCTGGCCGGTAGGGACACCCATTGCGACGCCGGAACATCGGAGAGCGATCAGCCCTTGGCGGCTGCCGACTTCTGCTTCGCCCAGCGCTTACGCTGCGCGTCGCCGATTCTCTTCCGGGCCGCCGCCGAGAGTTTGCGACGTTTGCGCGGCGCCGCCGCCTCGTCCTTCTCGCCTGCAGGCGTCGTAGCCGTGGCTTTCCTGGAGTCTTCCGCCATGAAGCCGCGCTTGCGTAGTTCCGGAAACGCCCGAAAAATAGTTCCCGCTTCTTCGGCGATTTGAAGAAGGCGCTGCTCGGCGCCCATTACTGCCCATTGCCGAAGGTCGTCATTCTGTCGCTTTGCCATAACTGGCATGTTACACCCTATGACTGCCTCTGAGCATGGTCCGGTATCTGCCGAGACTTAGACTCGCGTGTGCAGAATGACATAGACGCGGCGCGGTGCGTCCGCTACCATCGGGCTCCATGGATACCAACACGCTCCTCATCATCGTCGTCGTGATCCTCCTTCTTGGTGGTGGCGGATTATTCTACCGGCGCCGCTAGAAGTGAATCGGGCTCCGGCTACTTCCCCCACAGTCTCAGCCGGAGCCCGATCCGCGCTGTCCGTCCGTTTTGGGGGACGACGTCCTGCGTGTGCAGGCTGGATACCGGGTCGGTATAGCGGGCGTCGAAGACATTCCGGATCTGGCCGAAGATCTCCCACGTCCGTCCGAGCGGCTGGGTGATGGTCAGGTTGGCGAGGGCGACAGCCCCTGTGCGTGCGCCCGAGACTGTACTCCGCGCGCTCAGGTATTGACCGTCCACGGATAAGTAGGAGCCCGCCGTCGGACCGGGAATGCTGATTCGCGCCTGTGCGAGGCGCCGGGGTGAGTTAGGCAGCTCGAGATGCGTTTCCTGGTCCACTGCACTCTGAACCGCATAGCTGACCAGGGCTCGCGATCCTCCCAATAGCCGCATTTGCACTTCGAGCTCCAGCCCCTTCGCCCGCACCTCGCCCTGATTGATGAAGGTGGCTTCGAGGAAGCTGTTGGAATCAGCGATGAGCGTAATCAACCTTTCCGCGGTGTAGAAGTACGCGGACGCGGAGGTCCGCAGCCAATCGTTGGCATAATGCTCCCAGACGAATTCATGGGTGTCGATCGTCTCGGGACGCAGGTCGAGCACCCGGGGGCCGAACTGCGTCTCATTCGTCTCGTAGGCGTTGGGCGCTCGGAACGCGCTTCCGTACAAGTACTTCAGCGATTGAGTTGGCGACGGCAGCACGATCAGCGCGGCGCGCGGGCTGACCCGGGCGAACTCCTCATAGTGGTCGTAGCGCAGGCCCGCGTTGACGATGACCCTCGGGCCCAGCTTGATCTCATCCTGCAGATACACCGCCTGCTGCGACGACGAGCCCGCGGTGTCGGCGAAAGTGACCGGGGGATCCACGTACCCGGTGCGCTGGTCCTGGGTCACGTTGTCGATGAACTCGACACCGGCTCTCGCGGTCTGCCTGCCGGGCAGTGATCGTGTGACGCCCGAGCCCGCGCTCCACCGCATGCCGACGACGCTGTCGTGGGCGACCAGCAGAGCCCCGTCCGGGCTGCCAAGTGGATAGATGCCGTCGTAGGTGAATCGATCGAACGACCCTCGAAACGTCACCCGCGTGCCGCTGAACAGCCGGCCGTAGTCGGCGTCGATCAGCGTGTGGCGATCGGTCGTGCTCTCGCCCGGATCCCGCTGGTTGAAGAGGGTGCTGAACGAGGCGGTCGGCACGTCGCGCTTTCGGGTGCCATACGCAGTGGTCAGCGACAGTCCATTGAAGCCGAGACGGCCGTAGAACTGGCGCACGCCTTCCCCGTCACGCCCCTGCGCGATGCCGTTGTTCGTCGCCGGCGTGTCGAAAATTGGAAAGTACAGCCGCTCGACGCCGTCGCTGTGCTCGTAGGTGCCTGACAGCGCGAGATCCAGCCCGTTCTTGAAGCGGCGTCCCGCGCTCGTCCG
>JBDTSX010000095.1:0-11044 GCA_039930925.1 Acidobacteriota bacterium
GGCGACCGCGCCGGCGGCCTGCCGGCGGAGCGTGTTCGTCGCCACCGCGCACGCACAGCTCGTGGCCGTGGATGCGCGCGACGGCAAGCCCTGTGCGGGATTCGGCACGGCCGGCTTCGTGGATCTCAAGGCGGGCCTTCGGATTCCTCCGGCGCACCCCGGTGGCTACACGATGACCTCGCCACCCCTCGTCGTGGACAACCTCGTTGTCACCGGTTCGTCGGTCGGGGACAACACCCGCCCGGATTCGGCCAGCGGCGAGGTCCGCGCGTACGACGCCCGCACCGGGGCGCTGAAGTGGACGTGGGATCCGATTCCCCAGGCCGCGGGCGATCCGGCGTATGGCGAGTGGCGAGGCGCGGTCGGACGCAAAGGGGGCGCGGCCAATGCCTGGGCCGTGTTGGCTGACCCGGCCCGTCACCTCGTGTTCGTGCCGACCGGGAGTGCGTCCCCCGACTATTACGGCGGGCTCCGGCTGGGGGACAACCGCTACGCGAACTCGATCGTCGCGCTCGAGGCGTCCACCGGCCACGTGGTGTGGGCGTTCCAAACCGTCCACCACGATCTCTGGGACTATGACAATGCCTCTCCGCCGGCGCTCGTCACGCTGACGCGCGGAGCGGCGCGGATCCCAGCCGTGCTGCAGGCGACCAAGACCGGCATGCTCTTCGTGCTCAACCGCGAGACCGGCGAGCCGATCTTTCCGATCGAAGAGCGTCCGGTGCCGCCGAGCGACATCCCCTCGGAGCAGGCCGCGCCGACCCAGCCGTTCACGGCCCAGACGCCTCCGCTCAGCCCGCACCGATTCACGATCGACGACGTGTGGGGTCTGACCGATGCCGATCGCGCCGCGTGTCGCGCGACGATTTCGGCTCTTCGGAACGACGGGATCTTCACGCCACCGAGCGTCAAAGGGACGCTCGTCATGCCCTCGAACATCGGCGGCGCGCACTGGGGCGGCGTGGCGATCGACCCGGTGCGTGCGATCGCGGTCGTTCCCGTGAATCGCGTCGCGGCGATGGTGCAGCTGATCCCGCGCGAGGGCTTCGACCTCGCCGCGGCGCAAGCCGATGAACAGCGGCTCGGGGAGGGCTTCGAGTACAACGCGATGCAGGGGACACCCTACATCATGCGAAGGAGGATCCTGCTCTCGCCGTCACGTCTGCCGTGCACGCCCCCGCCGTTCGGCACGTTGATCGCGATCGACCTCAATACCGGTGGACGCCTCTGGGAGGTCCCGCTCGGATCGTTGACCGACCTGCTGCCGCCAGGCGCTGCCGCCACGGCCGCCGCGGAGTGGGGCTCTCCGAATCTCGGGGGACCCGCCGTCACCGCCGGTGGCCTGGTGTTCATCGGCGCCGCGCTCGATCGATCGCTCCACGCCTATGACGTCGAAACCGGGCGGGAGTTGTGGAGGGGCCGGCTCCCCGCCAGCGGCAAGGCGACGCCGATGACGTATCGGCTCGCCTCCGGTGAGCAGTTTGTCGCCATCGCTGACGGTGGCGGGGGTCGGTGGGGAACCGGCGACTCGGTCGTGGCGTTTCGTCTGCGCCGCGCGTGACCAATCCCGCCATCCGTGCGCTGCTGCTGCTCCGCTTGCTGGCGGCGGCGGCGCGCCGGCTACATCTTCCACGTCACGCGGCCGTAGATCGAGCGGCCGTTCATCCCGAACGGCGATTCATCCTACAGGACGTTGTTGTGATGAGGTTCAAAGGTGATCAACTCGAGACGGTGACTTTCGAAGCTGTTTCGCTGGAGGCGTATCCTACCGATCTCATGACACCAATCGCGCGCGACGCGTGCGTTACGATGGGCTGCGCCTGACGAGCGGGACGTGATCATCGTCTCGGGCGGTGGGAACGACCGCAGGAGGATCGTGTGCTGATCGTGCTCGCTGTTCTATTGTTCCTGCTGCCGGCGCAGGCGCCATCACCGCCGGCCACGCCCCAGCAGTTGTTCATCAGCAACTGCGCCGGCTGCCACGGCGAGGATGCGCGTGGCACCGCCAAGGGGCCGGCGCTCGCGATGAATCCGCGCGTCGCCGCACAATCCGCCGAGCAGTTGCGCGCATATCTCGAACGAGGCAAGGTGTCAGACGGCATGCCTTCGTTTGCCGACCTGCCGGCCGCCGAACGGCTGGCGCTCGCCAGACATCTGCTTCGCCTCAACACGGACACCATCCTGGCGCCACCGATTGAAGCCGAGTCCAAGATCACGTGGGGCCCGCCGCAGCCCGGTGACTGGCTCACCTACAACGGCAACCAGTCGGGCAATCGCTTCAGCCCGCTCGCGCAAATCACCACCGCGAATGTGTCCGGGTTGAAATTGAAGTGGGTGTTTCCGATCCAGTACTTCGGCTTGGAGACGACGCCGCTCGCTGCCGACGGCGTGATCTATGTGACGGGACCGAATCAGGTCTTCGCGCTCGACGCCCTCACCGGTCGTGCGCTGTGGCACTATTCGCGGCCGGCCAGCAGCGGCATGAGTGGAGACGCGAGGCTCGGCACCAATCGGGGAGTCGCGATCCTCCGCGACAAAGTGTTTTTCGTCACCGACAATGCCCGTCTGCTGGCGCTCGATCGAGCGCGGGGCACGCTGGTCTGGGACACGCCGATCGCCCCGGAGGCAGACCCACAACCGTACGGCGGCACCATCGCGCCGCTCATCGTCAACGACACCGTGATCGTGGGAGTGGCGGGCGCGGACCAGGGGATTCGCGGTTTCGTCGCGGCATTCAGACCTGATACCGGCGGGCTGGTGTGGCGCCGCTGGACCGTCCCGCGCCGCGGCGAGCCGGGCATAGAGAGCTGGCAAGGCGCCGAACCCCTGGCGGGCGGCGGTTCGACGTGGCTCACCGGTTCCTACGATCCGTCCACCGGCACGCTCTATTGGCCGACCGGGAATCCGTGGCCAAGCAGCGACGACAGCAGCCGTCCCGGGGACAATCTCTATACGAACTGTGTGCTCGCACTGGACGCCACGACCGGCGCGCTGAAGTGGTACTTCCAGTTCACGCCGCACGACCTCAAAGATCGCGATGCTACCGAGCCGCTGGTATTGGTGGATGCCGCCTACCAAGGGACGCCGGCGAAGTTGCTGCTCCATGCCGATCGCAATGGCTTCTTCTACGTGCTCGATCGAACCTCCGGCCGGCTCTTGATGGCCAGCCCGTTCCTGCGCCGGATCGACTGGGCGTCGAGCATCCAGCCTGACGGCCGCCCGGTCATCAAGGACGCGCGCGGCTGCCCGAGCGATGCGGCCAACTGGGACGCGACGGCTTTTTCACCAGAGACGCGCCTCTACTACGTCATGGCGCTGGAAGAATGCGTCGGCGACAAGCCGGGTGGCTATCCCGACCAGACGGGCCAGCGCTTTCTGCGCGCGCTGAACATCGAGACCGGTGAGATCGTGTGGGAGATTCCGCAGCCGGGATCCGCGCGCGCCAAGACCTGGACCGGCGTCCTCGCCACCGCCGGTGGACTCATTTTCTATGGGCAGCCGAATGGCAGCTTCGCCGCGGTCGACGAGCGAGATGGGCGGGCGCTCTGGCAATTCCCGACCAACGTGCGGATGAAAGCGTCGCCGATGACGTTCACCGTCGGAGGCAACCAGTACGTCGCGGTCGCTGCCGGCCCGAATATCCTCTGCTTTGGTCTGTGACCGCCGGTTGGAGACCAGCCCTGGGAAAATCCATGAAAACCTTGATCTGCTTGACACTCCCCCTCGCGATCGCCGCACCGCTCTTCGCCCAGTCGCCGGCCCCAGCGAAGCCGGCCATGCCGTCGACGGTCATCGACCGGCAGGCGCTCGCGCCGACGCCGACCGGCACTGGCGAGCGCCGCGCCGCGTTCGATGCGCCAACTGCGACGCTCGACCGGTTGCACGGCCACATCACGACGCTCAATCCCGGGCAGAACACCGGTCCGCTGCATCGCCATCCGCAGGAGGAGCTCGTGATCATCCAGGAGGGCACCATCGAGGTGAACATCGACGGCCGCAAGCAGGTCGTGGGGCCCGGCTCAATCATCTTCTTTGCGGTGAACGAGAACGAGAACCTGACCAACGTCGGACAGACGCCGGCGATCTACGTCGTGGTGCAATGGTTCACGCCGTTGACACCGAAGAGTTGACCGCCGCAGGAGGCGTGAAGAATCCCCGAACCGGAATCAGCGACTCGGCTACAATCCTGCGATGCGTGAACTGTTGCTCCTCTGTCTGCTGGCGGCGCCGGCACTACAGACCGGGACATTCGGCGCCTTCACGAACTCGGATGATGTCGGCGCGCCTCCGCTGAAGGGTTCCGCGGAGTACGATCCGGCTGCCCGTCAGTACAAGATCACCGGCACCGGCACGGACATCTGGGCCAAGGCCGATCAGTTCCACTATCTCTGGCGAGAGATGTCGGGTGACTTCGCCATCAGCGCGACGGCCAGGTTCCTCACCGACGGCATCGCGCACCGCAAGGCCGTCATCATGCTTCGCAAGAGCCTCGACACCGATTCCCCTTTTGTCCACCTCGCGATTCACGGCGACGGCACGCCGTCGGTGCAGTTCCGCAGCGCCAAAGCGGACAACACCAATACGGTGGACTTTCCAATTGACGGTCCCGGAACATGGAAGATGAAGCTGGTGCGGCAGGGCACCACGATCACCGTCTTCATGGCCAAGGACAGTGCACCACTGAAAGAACTCGGGCACACGGTCAACCAGCTGGGCAGCCCGATCCTGGCCGGACTCGGCGTCAGTTCCCATAGCCAGGCCGCCCTCAACACCGTGCTGTTCTCGGACGTGTCGGTGGAACCGCTACCGGCGGCGCGGCGATAGGCTGCGCCCGAGACTGCGAAGGCAAAGAGATGATATCGACGATGCGTTATGTGCTGGTCCTCTGCATCCTGTCTGCCGGGTCATTCGGCCAGAGTGCCAACGTGGGGATCTTCACCGGTTCCGGCGATGTCGGCGCGCCGGCGATTACGGGATCCACCGGGTTCAACCCGGCCAGCGGGCAGTACCGGATGACCGGCGCCGGCGCGAACATCTGGGCCAAACAGGATCAGTTTCAATATCTGTGGCGAGAGATGGCAGGCAACTTCACCGTCACCGCGACGCTGCGGTTTCTCGGTGAGGGAGCCGAGCACCGCAAGGCCGGGATCATGGTGCGGCAGTCCCTGGATACCGATGCGGCGTATGCCGACATTGTCATGCATGGAAACGGCATGGCCGGACTACAGTGGCGGAGCACGAAAGGGGAGGACACCAACACGTTCGATCTCCCAATCGACCGGCCGGGGACTTACCAGCTGAAGCTGGTTCGGGCGGGCGTCAGGATCTACATGCACATCGGGCGCGCGGGAGCCGACCTCAAGGAGATTGCGCACACCGAGGTGTCCTTGGCCAACCCGGTTCTCGTCGGGCTGTTCGTCTGCTCACACGACGCCGCCAAGTCCGAGACGGTGGTGTTTTCCGATGTCTCGGTCGAGGCGCAGGCGCCGCCGCCGGCGCGGGCGCAATAGCGCACCCGGGTTCGGCCATCTTTGCCGCGGACCTTCGCCGATAGATCAGCACTGAGCCCATCAGGACACCAATGGATCGTCGCGAATTTCTCACTGCCGCGGTTGCGATCGGGCTGACGTCGCGGCGGGTGGCGCTCGCACCATCGCCGGTGCGGGCCGGCGTCGCGACGATCGACATCACCCCGGAACAATCGCTCTGGATGGCCGGTTTCGCGCGCCGCTCGCAGCCCTCGCAGGGCACGGCGATGCCGCTGCATGCCAAGGCGCTCGCCTTGCAGTTCGGTACACAGGCGACGGCCGTCCTCGTGACGGTCGATCTCCTCGGCGTTACCGCTGGCATGACCGGCCGTGTGGCCGCGGTGGTAAGCCGCCGCCACGGCATTCGCCGCGCGAACCTGCTCTTCAACGCGAGCCATACCCACTGCGGTCCGGTGGTCGATGAACAGCTGTCGGTCGCCTACGACTTGTCGCCGGAGCAGTGGGCGGCGCTCCGCGCCTACACGACTCGTCTCGAAGCCAATCTCGCCACCGTGATTGGAGACGCCGTATCTCGCCTGCGGCCGGCCCGAGTCGCCTACGGGCAGGACCAAGCCGACTTTGCGGCGAACCGTCGCGTGAAGTTCACGCCGCTCGGACCAGTCGATCACTCGGTCCCGGTGCTCCAGGTGGACGATCCCGACGGCGCGCCGGTGGCTATCGTGTTCGGATACGCCTGCCACAATACGACGCTGCAGGATACCTTCGTGCGGTATCACGGCGACTACGCCGGGGTCGCGCAGGCGGTCCTCGAGAAGAGGCATCCCGGCTCGATCGCCCTGTTCGTGGCCGGCTGCGGCGCCGACGCGAATCCAATGCCGCGCGGGACGCTGGAGCTGGTCGAAGCCCACGGCACGGCGCTCGCGGACGCGGTGGACCGCGCGTTGAAAAGTGCGGCCCCGATCGAACCGTTCTTGCGTACCGCCTACGGGCACGTGGACCTGCCGTTCGCGCGCGGCCAGGCCCGCGAGGCGTGGCGACGCCGGCTCGACGTCGACGAGATCTACAAGGCGCGGCACACGGCCCTGATGCAGGCGGTGGTGGCGCGCGACGGCCGCCTCCCCACCGCGCAGTCCGACCCCGTGCAGGTCTGGCGCTTTGGATCCGGGCTCACGCTGGTTGCGCTCGGCGGCGAGGTCGTCGTCGACTACGCATTGCGCCTGGCGCGTGAGTATCCGGACCGTCGCATCTGGGCCGCCGGGTACAGCAACGATGTCTTCGGGTATGTTCCGTCGCGCCGGGTGCTGCGAGAGGGCGGCTACGAAGGAGGCGACGCCATGATCTATTACGGCCGGCCGGGTCCGTTCACCGAAGATGTCGAGGATTTGATCGTCGGCGAGGTACGCCGGCTGGCAGGGGATCGCCGCTAGACGATCAGAAATCTCCGCGTATCGGGAGGCAACGTGAGCAAGCAGTTGAGTCGTCGAGGATTTCTCGGAGCCATGGCGGCGGCGGGAGCCCTTCCGGGCGTTCGCAAGGCACCTGCATCGGCATCCGTTCCCGCTGGCTCGGTCCTGAGGCAGTCCGGTGGAGCCGGGGCGACATCCGGAAACGGTCCGGCCCTGCTCGGGGGCGCGCCGGTGCGCCGTGCGCCGTTCCCGTCGTGGCCGGTCGCGGACGCGCGCGAGGAGGATGCGCTGGTCCGGGTGATACGGAGCGGCAGGTGGAATCGTGGTGACAGCGTCGCGTCGTTCGAGACCGCCTACGCGGCCCTGACCGGTGCCAAGCGCTGCCTCGCGACGGCGAATGGAACGAGTGCGCTGATCATCACGCTGGCCGGGCTCGGCGTGCGCGCGGGCGACGAAATCATCGTGCCGCCCTACACGTTCATTGCCACCATCAACGCCGTGCTGCTGATGCGTGCCCTGCCGGTGTTCGTCGATACCGACCTCGAGACCTTTCAGATCGACGCGCGCAAGATCGAGCAGGCGATCACCGGCAGGACGCGGGTGATCATGCCCGTTCACCTCGGCGGATCGGCCGCGGATCTCGACACGATCATGGAGGTTGCGCGCCGGCGCGGCGTCACGGTCGTCGAAGACGCCTGCCAGGCCCACCTCGCCGAGTGGCGCGGCCGCAAGGTGGGCACCTACGGGAAGGCGGGGTGCTTCAGCTTCCAGGCGAGCAAGAACCTGAATTCCGGGGAGGGCGGCGCGATCCTGGCCGACGACGACGCGCTCGTGGAGACCTGCTACCGGTTCCACAACAACAGCCGCGGCCGCGGCAATACCGGCGACGATTTCTCCTATCGCAATACCGGCGCGAATCTGCGCATGACGGAATTCCAGGGGGCCCTGCTGACCGCGCAGATGACCCGGCTCGATGCGCAGGCACGCACCCGGGACGGCAACGGCGCGCACCTCACGCAACTGCTCCAGCAGATCCCCGGCATCACGCCGGCACGCACCTATGACGGCTGCACGCGCCATGCGTATCACCTCTATATGTTCCGCTACGATCCGAGCCGCTTTTCGGGCCTGTCCCGGGCCGCGTTTCTGAAGGCGCTCGGCGCGGAGGGGATCCCGGCACTGAGTGGCTACTCGCCACTGAACCAGGAGCCATTCCTCGAAGACGCATTGTCCGGTCCGGACTTCCAGGCGATCTATCCGAAGGCGCGGCTCGCTGCGTGGCGCGCGCAGAACCAGTGTCCGCAGAACGAACGCCTGTGCGGCGAAGCGATCTGGCTCACCCAGACGATGCTGTTGGGGCCGCGGCAGGATATGCAGGACATCGCCGAAGCGGTCCGCAAGGTGCAGCAGCATGCACCACAGCTGGCGAAGGGGTAACCCGCGACGCGTCAAAGTGGACACGATCAGCGGCCGATACGGATCGACCGACGTTTCCGAGCGAGGCTCGCCTGAGCCAGCTCACGCATCCAGAGCGAGCTGCACTACCGTAACGGCGGCAGCGGCATCGCCAACGGCACGCTCAGCTTTGCGCAGGACACCGTCGGCATCAATCCGTTCGATACCTTGTTCGGGTTTGCCAACGCCGCCACCGGCGCGTTCAGCTCGTACTCCCAGATCTCCAAGTTCCTCGAAGGCAAGTTCATCTACAACCAGAACGACTTCTACGTCCAGGACAACTGGAAGGTCAATCGCAAGCTCACGCTCGACTACGGCGTGCGGTTCGTCAACCAGCAGCCGTACTACGACGCGCGCAAGCAGGCGTCGAATTTCCTGCCGGAGACATGGGCGTCGTCGTCCGCCCCTCTGCTCTATGTCGCAGGCTGCGCGAACGGCGTCTCCCCGTGCGCCGGCGCCAACCGGCAGGCGATGAATCCGGTCACGGGCCAGTTCCTGGGGACGAATTCGTCGATCGCGATCGGCACGCTGGTGCCTGGTTCCGGCAGCCCGATCAACGGGCTCGCCGTGCAGGGGGAGAGGATCGTCGACACTGGATACAAGTGGCCGACCCTCGGCGCCGCGCCGCGGTTCGGTATGGCCTACGACGTCACCGGCAACCAGCACCTGTTGATCCGGGGCGGCGCCGGGCTCTACTACGATCGGCCGAGCGCCAATGCCGCCGGCACCTACAACATGATCGGCAATCCGCCGGTCACCAACACCGCCACGGTGCGGTACGGCCAGCTGCAGACTCTCGGCAACGGCGGATTGAGCACGCTCCGGGCCCCGGCGCTCCAGGCCAATGGGTACAACAGCCCGCTGCCTGCGTCGGCGCAGTTCAACATCGGCATCCAGGCCGCGCTGCCGTGGGCGACGACCGTGGACGTGTCGTACGTCGGTCAGCACAGCTACGACACGATTCAGACGGTGAATCTCAATTCGATCGACATCGGCGCCGCGTTCCTGGCGTCGAGCCAGGATCCGACGGCGGCGCCAAGCGCCACGCCAGGCGCCTCGTCACTGGCCGCGACCAACCCCGATCTGGTGCGGTCGTATCGGGGCTACTCCGCGATCACGCAGCGCTTCTACAACGGGTGGCGCACGTATCACTCTCTCCAGCTCTCGCTGAACCGCCGCTTCCGCAACGGCTTCTCGTTCGGCTTCAACGATACGATCGGCCTGTCCGACAAGGGGAGCATTGCCCCGCGCCTCGATCACGGCGCAGCGGGAACGTATTCGATCCGCAGCGACCAGGCGGACGCTCAAGCGCTGCTCGGCGACAACGCGCCCCAGGCGCACGTGCTGAAGGCAAATGTCGTGTGGGATCTGCCCGACCTCAAAGCGAGCCGGTCGATCGTCCGGGCGCTCGCGCTGCGCAGATCCGATTCTCGTTTTGAGGGAGTTCGCGCCTCAGGTGATCGTCGTCGGCTGACGCTCCGCACCCATCGGCTCATCCTTCGGCCCGAAAAAATGATGGGCGAACGGAAGCAGGGAACGCCGCGAAGCGGAAGCTCAGGCAAGAAGGTGACGAGCCATGGCCCCCGCCGGGCCAGACCAGCGACTTCCCTCGGTCGGGCGTGCTAGGATCCGCCGCGTGCGCAAGTTCCTCCTCGTCCTGATTCTGTTCGGCAGCGCTGTCGGCCCAAACATCCAAGCCGACGACCGTCCGAACATCGTCTTCATCATGTCGGACGATCATGCCGCGCACGCGATTAGCGCGTATGGGTCGCGTGTGAACCAGACGCCCCATATCGATCGTCTCGCGCGCGAGGGGATGCTGCTGCGCAACGTGTTCGCGACCAATTCCATCTGCACGCCCAGCCGCGCCGCGATCCTCACCGGGCAGTACTCGCACCTGAACGGCGTCACCGTGTTCAACCGGTTCGACAGCACCCGCCAGACGGTGGCCCGCCTGCTCCAACAGGGCGGCTATCACACCGGCATGATCGGCAAGTGGCACCTGGGCAGCGATCCCGCAGGCTTCGATCGATGGGAGATCCTCCCCGGCCAGGGCGCGTATGTGGATCCGGTGCTTTATACCGCGGCCGGCGAGAAGACCTACACGGGGCGATATGTCACCGACGTCATCACCGATCTCGGCATCGACTTCATCAAGGAGCGGCCCAAGAACAAACCGTTCTTCCTGATGCTCCATCACAAGGCGCCCCACCGGCCCTGGCAACCGGATGCGGCGCATGGCGCGCTCTTCACGGACCGATGGATCCCGGAGCCCGAAACCTTCTGGGATTCGTACGCGACCCGAACGGACGCGCTGCACGAGAACCAGCAGCGCGTGTCGGCCGATCTCACACGCCGCGATCTCAAACTGCCGCCGCCGTCGGACCTGACTGGCGCGGCCCTCACGGCGTGGCTCGCGGTCAAGCCCGCAGAGGTGACGACGACGCGCGGCGGCAAGACCGTGACGCTGACCGGCGAGGCGCTGACCCGGTGGAAGTATCAGCGCTACATGCAGGACTACCTGGCGACGATTCAATCGGTCGACGACAACGTCGGCCGCGTGCTCTCGTACCTGGACCAGAGCGGGCTGGCCAGGAACACGATCGTCATCTATACCAGCGATCAGGGCTTCTTCCTCGGCGACCACGGGCTGTTCGACAAGCGGTTCATGTACGAAGAGTCGCTGCGCATGCC
>JBDTSX010000096.1:0-10974 GCA_039930925.1 Acidobacteriota bacterium
CCCAGCCGGCCCGCCGTTTCCGAGCAGGGTGCGAAGCTTGCGGATCGCCCGGAACAGATGCACGCGGACCGTCGATTCGTTCAAACCCGTCAAGACACTCACTTCTCGCGACGTACAGCCCTCGTAATGGCTCAGCATGAAGACCGAACGCTGCCGGTCCGGCAGTTTGGCCAGCGCCTGCCCGAGCACTGCGCGACGCTCCCGGGACAGCAGCTGATCCTCGGGCGATGGGCCCCCGCCAGCCATCCGCTCCGCGAAATCACGCTCCCCACCGGGGCCATCCGGCATCGGAGCAATCCACCGTTCCCGCCGGGTGCGTGCCTTGATCCGATCCAGGCACCCGTTAATCAGAATACGCGTAAACCAGACCTCGAACGGGAGCTCTTCGCGAAACGACGCCAGATGCGCGTACGCCTTGACAAACGCATCCTGCACCGCCTCGTCTGCCTCGGCTGCGTCGCGGAGGTAGTGATAGGCAATGCGGGTGGCCCGGCGCTGATGCCGGCTCACCAGCTCAGCATAACGCTCGCGGGCTTCCGGTAGCCGGTCTTCCGCCTGCATCGTTTTGACGGCGGATGCCGCGGCGCTGTCCGCTTCCCGGCCCGGAAGGCCTGCTGCCTGCGCTCCTGTCATCAATTACGCCTCGAAGCCCGGAACGTTTACCGGACGCGGGAGATGCGTCGCACCGCTCCATTATAGCGGTCCCGCTGGGGGGACGGGGAGGTCAATAAATAGACAAAACGATGGCGAATCGAGGGCTGGAATGCGCGGTCGGAGGCCCGAGGACCGGGAGGTCGGGCCTGGGTAGGCCTCAGCCGTCTGGCCGGCGCGGACGGTCTACCGAAGCGTGACGAGCTTGGTGCCGGGAAAATATTTCTGGAGAACCGCCGGAAGCCGCACGCCGGCCCGGATCCGGGCCAGCGCACCCGCCTGACAGAGCCCCACGCCGTGGCCGAAACCCCGCCCTTCAAAGACAAAAGTGGCACCGTCCCGCCGGATGTCCAGCCACGTGCTCTTGACCGACCGAGCGCCGAACGACTGGCTCAGGACGTCGCGCAACGCATCTCCCCGGACGATGCGCTCGTCGGTCCCATGCAGGGCGACGTGCTCGGCACGGCCGCTCGCATCCCGGTCCACCACCTGAAGGCCGTCGAACTGCTTGCCCACACGGGTGCGGGGGTCGGCATTCAGCGCCTTCTGCACCTCCGCACGCCCCGCTTCATACCGCCACACCGTGTGCGCGGTCTCCGCCGGCCCGTCATCGTCGATCGCCACCAGGTACGGGCGCGCGGCGGTGCCCCAGACGTCAACCGGACGGCTCGTCCGGCCGCCGCAGTCGGCATGAAACAGGGCGCTGGCGGCAGCGCCGTCGAACCAGAGAACGGTGTTCGCCGTGCGATGGACGGCCTCGATCGCCTGTGCCGCCCAGCGCGACGTCCGCAGCCGCGACGGCTGGTAGAGCTGACAATGCGTCGTCGTGCAGACATCGAACCCTTCGCGCGCATGCCGGCCGAACTGCGAGATCGCGTAGGTCCGGCCGACCACCGCCTGCACCTCGAACATGCGTTCGACCACATCCGGATCACCCGTCGCCGGCGCGAATTCCGATAGGATTGCCGCCTGGACGTATTCCTCCAGAGGGACCTGCCGCACCGTGAGCCGTCCGCCCTCGCGACTACCGACCCGGACGAAGGCCGGGGCCAGGCTGGCGGCGGCGGGCAGCACGGCGCGCGTGGCCGGAGCGGAGCATCCCGCCGCAACCGCGGCCAGCAGGATCGGCCGAGCGCACGAACGCCAATTCATATTCGGCTTATCGGCACGACCGCGGTTAGACTTAGCGGCATCGGCCTCCCTGACCGATGCCTGGGCGCTTTCAAGTGAACGGTAACGTCCCCTTTCCATGTCGCGGATTCTAGTCATCGACGACGACATCGGCGTGCGCGACAGTATCGCGCGCATGCTCCGTCAGGCGGGGTATACCGTGCAATCGGCGTCGAGCGGCGAGGAAGGCTACGGGCTCGCCCGCGACGGCTCCTTCGACGTCGTGCTGTCCGACATGCGGATGCCGGGCCTTTCCGGCCTCGACGTGCTGCGCAAGCTGCGCGAGAGCCATGTCGATTCGGTCTTCATCGTCATGACCGGATTCGGCACGGTGGACACCGCCGTCGAGGCGATGAAGCTCGGCGCGATCGACTTCGTCCAGAAGCCGTTCTTTCGCGACGAGCTCGTCATGCGCGTGCGGGCCGCGTCCGAGCGCCGGCAGCTGGCGCGGCAGGTGGACCTGCTGCAGCGGCATATCCGATCGAGCGGATCGCTCGACGCCCTGATCGGCACGAGCGTGCCGATGACCCAGGTGAAGGAGCTGATCCGCCGGGCCGCGCCCGGCGCCGGCACGGTCCTGATTACGGGCGAAACCGGGACCGGGAAAGAGCTCGCGGCGCGGGCCATCCACGCCGGGAGCACGCGGGCGGCGCGCCCGTTCGTCGCGCTGAACTGCGCCGCGCTGGCCGAAACGCTCCTCGAGAGCGAGCTCTTCGGCCACGGCAAGGGGGCGTTTACCGGGGCGGCCGGCGCACGCACCGGGCTCATCGAACACGCCTCTGGCGGCACCCTGTTCCTCGATGAAATCGGGACGATGTCGAAGGGCGTGCAGGCGAAGCTGCTGCGAGCGGTCGAGGCGGGGGAGATCCGCCGCATCGGAGAAAACGAGAGCCGGCGCGTGGACGTGCGCTTCGTGGCCGCGACCAACGTGGACCTGAAGAGCGCGGTTGACAAGGGTGATTTCCGGAGCGATTTGTACTATCGCCTGAACGTGCACCGCGTGCACATGCCGCCGTTGCGCGAGCGCGGCGAGGATCTCCGCCTGCTGGTTGACCATTTTCTGGCGCAGTACGGGGCGGCTGCCGGGGTCGAGCGCTGCGGCGAGAGCGCCTGGGCGCTGCTTTCGGTCTACGACTTTCCTGGCAACGTGCGGCAGCTCGAGCACGTCATCCAGCGCGCCGTCGCGATCGCGCGGAGCCCGGAGCTGGCGCCTGACGATCTGCCGGAGGAAGTGGTCGCCCGGCCGTCGACGCCGTCGGCCCCCGAGGGAACGGTTGCCGCTGCGCGGGAGCGTGCCGATCGGGAAATGCTCGTCGCGACGCTGGCCCGGCACAGCGGCGAAATCTCCGCCGCCGCCCGTGAGCTCCAGGTGAGTCGGACGACGATGTGGCGGCTGATGAAGAAGCACGGACTGGGCGCCGACTAGCCGGCGTCCCCGGCTCGGTGCCGCGCGGTCGCGGCGGTTCAGCCGCACTGTGGGCGACGAGGTTTCGCCCTTGAAACACCACCTCGTTTCATTATTGAAACGCTGCCTTCGCCGCGTCCTCCCGCATCATGCCGCCTTCACCTTGTAACTCCCGTCGAACCAAACGCTTATCGAGCCCGCGCACCTGTGCGCGGGTTCGGCGCGTCTCTTGCGACACGAGAGTCGTCGCGCCGCCGCTCAAGTGACCCTATGCAGACACCCTGGATTGGCCCTGCCTCGTTGCTGATCGTCGAGGATGACGTTGTCGTCGGCCGGATGCTGACGGATGCCTCCCGCCTGCGCGGCTACGAGGCCGCCTGCGCGACCTCGCTCGCCGGCACCCAGGAGGCGATCGAGCGCGCGCCGTTCGACGTGGCGCTCGTCGATCTCGGCCTCGGCTCGGAATCAGGCTTCGACGTGATCCGGCGGATCAAGGAGCGAGCGCCCGACGCCGAGATCGTGGTCATGTCGGCGAGCACCTCGCTCGCCTCCGCGATCCACTCCTACGACCTGGCGGCGTTCGCGTTCGTCCAGAAACCGTTCGAGCTCGGGCAGCTGTTCGCCACCATCGAACGGGCGCTCGAACGGCGCCGGATGAATCTCGACAACCGCCGCCTGGTGTGGGAGCTCCAAACCATCAACGCGATCGCCGACGGCATCGCCCGTTCGTTGGAGCTGGCCGACGTCCTGGCCGGCGCGCTGCAATGCGTCGTCGGGGCGCTCAACGTGGTCGGCGGCTCGATCCGGCTGCGGGAGGAGGTCAGCGGCGAGTTCGTGGAGAGCGCCGTGGTCGGGCCGCGATCGGTCCAGGAAATCTGGCCGAGCATGTCGGTGCCGCGGCCGAGCGATCGGGTCATCGAGACGCGCGCGGCGGTACTGGTCGAAGACCTCCGCCCCTTCGTGCCCGCCGCGCGCGAACTGCCGGTGCGCAGTGCCCTCAGCGTGCCGATGATGGCCGGCGACGAACTGCTCGGCACGCTCAGCGTGGGGGCCGGGACACCGCGGCGGTTCGGCGTGCAGGACCAGCAGCTGGTCGCGGTGATCGCCGGACAGATTGCGGTCGCGGTCCAGAATGCGCGGCTCCACGATGTGGTCCGGCGCGGCAAGCGCGAATGGGAGCATACCTTCGACGCGATCAGCGATCCGATCGCGGTGTTCGACCGGCGCGGCGGACTGCTCCGCGGCAACCGCGCGCTCGCGATGCATCTCGACCGCGGGGTGACCGACCTGCGCGGATCGAGCTGTAGCGATGTCGGGTTCTGCACGTGCGCGGGGGCCGACTGCGCGATCGCGCGCGCCCTGGCGAATGAAAGCACCCGCAGCCAGGTGACGCTGGCTGATGGACAGATCTTTTCCGTCACCACGTTCCCGGTCAGCGGCGGCGCGGACGGCGCCTCGGTCGTGCAGGTGGCCAAGAACGTGACCGAGGATATCCGCGGCGCGCGCCGCATGCTGCAGATGAGCGACGAACTGGCGCAGGCGAACGCGCGCTCGATGGCCGCGCTCGAGCGGCTGAAGTCCACGCAAGCGCAGCTGCTCCAGGCGGAAAAACTCTCGGCAATCGGACAGCTCGTTGCCGGGGTGGCCCACGAGCTCAACAATCCGCTGACCAGCGTCATCGGCTACGCCCAGCTGCTCGAAGAGGAACTGCTCGACGAAGACAATCCCGCGCCGCTCCGCCCCGCGCCGCAGCTCGCCGCGGACCTGCGCCGGATCGCCGAAGAATCCGAGCGGGCGGCGCGGATCGTGCGCAACCTGCTGGCGTTCGCGCGGCGACAGGCCGCGTCGCGGGCGCCGCAGGACGTCGCCGATCTGTTCGGCCGGGTGCTGGCGCTGCGCGCCTACGAGCTGCGTCTGAATGGCATCGAGCTCATCACCGAGTTCCAGCCGGCGCTGCCTTCGGTCGTCGCCGACGGCAGTCAGCTGCAGCAGGCGCTCCTGAACCTGGTGCTGAACGCCGAGCAGGCGATGCGCGGGCGGGTGCTGAAGCGCCTGAAGGTCGGAACGCGCTACGACGAGGCAGCGGTCGCGGTGGAGCTCTTCATCACCGACAGCGGCCACGGCATCGATCGCGCCAACATCTCGCGCATCTTCGATCCGTTCTTTACGACTCGCGACGTCGGCGAGGGCACCGGACTCGGGCTGAGCATCTGTTACGGGATCGTCCGCGATCACGGCGGGCAGATCCTGGTCGACAGTGAGATCGACGTTGGGACGACGTTTTCGCTGCTCCTGCCCGCGCGCGTGGACGACGCCGCTCCCGGAGAGACGTTCATGGTCGCGCACTCCGAGCAGGGGGAGCGCGACTTTATCGCCGCCGCGCTGACCGGTTGGGGCTGCGACGTGGTCACGGCCGGCACCAGCTCGGATGCGCTCGCCCTGTGCCGCAGTCAGACCCTGCACGCCGCGTTCGTCGATCGGGGCGTGATTGCGTCGGACCTGGCCGCGTGGCGCGCGGCCCGGGCCGAGGCGCCGGGGCTGCCCCTGGTCCTGGTGTCGATGTCCGCGGACGACGGCGAGGTCGAGCGTTTCGGGCGCGAGCAGGCCAGCGCCGTGCTCGCCCCGCCGTTTCAGTTGCGCGCCATTCGGTCGGCAGTCCGCGCGGTCTCGAAGGAGTGTGTATGACAGGTCAGGCCCCGATGCTGGTCGTCGTCGACGACGAACAAAGCATTCTCGACGTCGTGACGCGGTTCGCGCGCCGGGCCGGGTTCGACGTGATCGCGTGCTCCAGCGGCCACGAAGCGATTGCGCAGCTGCAGACCCGCCGCGCGGACATCGCGATGGTCGACCTGCGCATGCCGGATATCGGCGGCCTCGACGTCATCCGCGCGATCCGCGACATCGATCCGCACTGCCAGGCGGTGCTGATGACCGGCTTTGCGACGGTGGACACGGCGGTGGAAGCGATCAAGCTCGGCGCGATGGACTACATGAGCAAGCCGCTCGACTTCGCGCGCCTCGAGCAGCTCCTCACTTCGGTCCGCGAGGAGATCGAGCGGCGGCGGAGCCTGCTGACGATCGAGAGTGACATCGCCAGGCGCCTGGAGTTCTGCGGAATGATCGGCCGCGGGCCGGCGATGCAGGAGCTCTTCGGGATGATCCGGCGGCTCGCGCCGCACGTGCGCACGGTGCTCCTGTCCGGCGAAACCGGCACCGGCAAGGAGCTGGTCGCGCGCGCGCTCCACCAGATCGGTCCCAGGCGCGATCGCCGGTTCGTGACCGTCAACTGTTCCGCGGTCGTCGAGACCCTCTTCGAGAGCGAGCTCTTCGGCCACGTCCGGGGCGCCTTCACCGGCGCCACCGATCACAAACCGGGGCTCTTCGAGCTCGCCGACGGCGGCACGATTTTCCTCGACGAGATTGGCGAGCTGCCGTTGTCGGTCCAGGCCAAGCTGCTGCGCGTCCTGGAGCTCGGCGAAGTCCAGCGTGTCGGATCGCTCGAAGCGCGGCGGGTGAGCGTGCACGTGATTGCGGCATCCAACCGCGACCTGCGCGCCGAAGTGGCCGCCGGCCGGTTCCGCAGCGACCTGTACTACAGGCTGAACATCGTCGAGGTCAAGCTGCCGACGCTGCGCGAGCGGCGCGAGGACATTCCGTACCTGACCGCGGCCTTCGTGCGCAATACCAGCGAGCGGCTGCAGAAGCCGGTGCTCGGCCTGACGCCAGGAGCGGAGCGGCTGCTGGCCGCCGGCCTCTGGGAAGGGAACGTGCGCGAGCTCCGGAACGTCATCGAGCGAGCCTGCATTCTGGTGGACGGCGACTGCATCACCGAGCGCGAGCTGGCGGTCACCATGCCGGGGCCCGCGCCGGCGCCGGGCGCGCTCGCCGCCCGGGCCGCGTACGCGCCGACTGCGCCGATCGACGGCCAGGACCTGCTCGTCACGGTCGAGCGCGACCACATCCAGCGTGCGCTCGTGCGCGCCGGCGGGAACAAAAAGGCGGCCGCGCTGATGCTCGGGCTGAGCCGCCGGGCGCTCTATCGCCGCCTCGAGCGGCTCGACCTGTCGGCCACGATCACCCGCCGTCGCGACGGGGTCCTGATGGCCGAAGCATAGAAGCCGGCTCCACGTCCCGGCTGACGCCACCGACCGGGTGTGGTCAGCGCCGGCTGTCGCCGGGCGGCGGCCCGGTCTCCATCTCGATCTCATAGCGGAAGGACGCGATGACTGCTCCGAAGAATATCGAACCTGCGTCTCCGGCGGCGGCCGGCCGTGCGCATACCGTGCTCATCGTCGACGATGAGAATGGGGTGCGCGATCTCATGACGCGGTGGCTCCAGTCGGGCGGCTACGCGGTGCGGAGCGCGGCGACGGCCGAGGAAGCGCTGGGCCGGCTCGAGAGCATGCCGGCCGCGGTCGCGCTCTGCGACATCCGCATGCCCGGGCGCGACGGGTTGTGGCTGGCGGAGCGGATCCGGAGCCAGTACCCGGAAACCGCGGTGATCATGGCGACCGGCGTGCAGGATGTCGGCCCGGAGGTGCACACCTTGAAAGAAGGCGTGGTCGAATACCTGACCAAGCCATTTGGCCGCGATCGCCTGCAGGAGGCGGTCACGCGTGGCCTGGAGTGGCATCGGTCGGCGTGGGACGCGCGGCGCTGGCGCGAGTCGCTCGAGCAGGAAATGACCATCCGGCGGTCGCGGTTGAACGACGCGGTCACGGCGCTGACGGTCGATGACGATGACGCGCTCGACGCGATGCTCTCGATGCTGACGCTCACCAATCGTGACGCCTACGCCCACGGCTACCGTGTGGCGGCGCTCTCGGTCAGCGTCGCGCGATTGCTCGGCGTGCCGGAAGCCGAGATCGGCACGATCG
Organism: Acidobacteriota bacterium; assembly: GCA_039930925.1. Classification (GTDB taxonomy): domain Bacteria; phylum Acidobacteriota; class Vicinamibacteria; order Vicinamibacterales; family 2-12-FULL-66-21; genus JALZOC01. The sequence goes on from JBDTSX010000096.1 coordinate 8,104, forward strand.
AGCGCGGCGGACTGCTCCACGACCTCGGCAAGCTGGCGATCCCGGAGGCGATCCTGCGCAAGCCGGCGCCGCTGACGATGGAGGAGCAGCTGCTGGTCCGCCACCATCCGACGTTCGGGAGCGACCTGATTGGCCAGGTGCCATACCTGGCTGGGTCGATGCCACTCGTTCGCGATGCGCACGAACGGATGGACGGACTCGGCTATCCGCGCGGGATCCACGCCGGCGACGTGTCGCTCGGCGCGCGGATCATCTGCGTGGCCGACGCGTACGACACGATGACGCGGCCGCGGGTGTTCCGCGACGCGATCAGCCCGGCCGATGCCGTCCTCGAGCTCGAGCGCTGCTCTGGGACGCAATTCGATCCCGCCGTGGTCGAGGCGTTCCGACAGGTACTGGCCTCGCTGTAAGGCGGGAGCCCAAATCATCGGCAAGCCACGGGCTCAAAGAAGTGAATGCTCGTGGGGTCCGCCTTCAGGCGGAAGATCAACGTGAGCCGATTGCGACCAGGCTTTCGATTTGCCGAGTACGACGTTCGGGCGGCGGGATGACGTCATTGTCGCGGGAGCATTTCTGCGGCTGCGTGCTGCCTGAAGGTCGACTACAATTCAGCAACACATGACGTTTGAGCCGGTCATCGGCCTCGAGGTCCACACGCAGCTCCAGACGCAGACCAAGCTGTTCTGCGGATGCAGCACGCGGTTTGGTGCGCCGCCGAATGCCAACACCTGTCCCGTCTGCCTGGGACTGCCCGGGGCGCTGCCGGTCCTCAATCGCCGCGCGGTGGAACTGGCCGCGCAGGCCTCCCTGGCGCTCGGCTGCACCGTGCACACGACCTCGGTCTTCGCGCGGAAGAATTACTTCTATCCGGATCTGCCGAAGGGCTACCAGATCTCGCAGTACGACCGCCCGCTTGCCACCAATGGCGCACTCGAATTCGACGGGCGCGATGGCGGGACGCGGCGGGTCGGCATCATCCGGGTCCACCTCGAGGAAGACGCCGGCAAGTCGCTGCACGACGGGTTGCCCGACTCCGATCGGGCCACGGCGCTCGACTTCAATCGAAGCGGCGTGCCGCTGATTGAAATCGTCAGCCATCCCGATGTTCGCTCGGCCGCGGACGCGGCGGAGTGTTTCAGCCGGCTCCGCGCGATTCTCGTCGCCACCGGCGTCACCGACGGCAACATGGAAGAGGGCAGCCTGCGCTGCGACGCCAATGTCTCCGTGCGCCCGGCGGGCGAGCAACGTCTCGGCGTCAAGGTGGAGATCAAGAACCTGAACTCCTTTCGTCACGTGCAGCGCGCGATCGAGTACGAGGTCGATCGGCAGGTGGCGGTGATCGAGTCGGGCGCCGCGGTCGAGCACGAGACACGGCTGTGGGATCCGGCAGCGAGCCGCACCTTCTCCATGCGGAGCAAGGAGGAGGCGCACGACTACCGGTACTTTCCGGAGCCGGACCTGCCGCCACTCGTGGTGGACGCGGAGTGGATTGAAGACGTGCGCCGCGGCCTGCCGGAACTGCCGGACGCCCGCCGCCGCCGATTGATTGCGCAGTACGCGCTGCCGGAATACGACGCCGCGCTGCTGACCCAGTCCACCGCGATGGCGGACTACTTCGAGGCGGTGGCGGCCGCCGCCGGCAACCCGAAGGCGGCGAGCAACTGGGTGATGGGCGATCTCACTCGGAAGATGAACGAGCTCGGCGCCGGCTTCGAGGACCTGCCGCTGACGGCGGAGGCGCTGGCCGGCTTGATCCGGCTGATCGACTCGGGACGGATCAGCGGCCCAACGGCCAAAGACGTGTTCGAGAAGATGTACGGATCCGGGCGGAGCGCCGAGTCGATCGTCGAGGCCGAGGGGCTGGCGCGGATCGACGACGAGCCCGCGGTCGAGTCGGCCGTGCGCCTCGTTCTCGGCGCCCACGCGGAGGCCGTATCGCAGTATCGCGCCGGGAAGAAGCAGGCGTACGGGTTTCTCGTCGGGCAGGTGATCAAGTCGATGGGCGGAAAAGCCAATCCCGCGCTCGTCAACACGCTGGTGCGGCGAGCGCTCGACAAGGCCGGCGCGTGATCGAAGCGCGAAACGTCTCGAAGGCGTACGGACGGGGCGTCTACGCGCTGCGCAACTTGTCACTGCAGATCGACAAAGGGGACTTCGTGTTCCTGACCGGCCCGAGCGGCGCCGGCAAATCGACCCTGCTCCGGATGCTGCTGCGCCAGGACGTGCCGTCCGACGGTCAGCTGGTGGTCGGGGGGCGCGATCTCGCCACGCTCACGCCGCGGCTGGTGCAGGCGTATCGGCGGTCGCTCGGCTTCGTATTCCAGGACTTCAAGCTGCTGCCGCACAAAACCGTGCACGAGAACGTCTCGTTCGTGCCGCGCGTCCTCGGCATGGCGGACTCGCAGCAGCAGCGCCGCACCTTTCAGGTCCTCAAGTGGGTGGGCCTTCAACACCGGATCAGCGCCTATCCACAGGAGCTCTCCGGCGGCGAGCAGCAGCGCATCGCGATCGCCCGCGCGCTCGTCAACGATCCCGTGATCATCCTGGCTGACGAGCCGACCGGGAACCTCGATCCGGATCTCTCGCTCGAGATCATGAACCTGTTCCGTGAGATCAACGCGCGCGGCACCACCGTCGTGGTGGCCACCCACGATCGGGAATTGATCCGGCGCGTCGGCCGTCGGGCCGTCATGCTCGACCACGGTCACATCGTGGAGATGGCCGGATGAGGGCGCTCCGCTATTTCACCGTGGAAGCGGCGGCGAGCCTCTGGCGCGGACGTAAGGGGGCGGTGCTCGCCATCTTGACCATCGCGGGCGGGCTCTTCGTGCTCGGATTCTTCCTGGTGCTCAACACCAACCTCCAGCGCCT
>JBDTSX010000097.1:0-10964 GCA_039930925.1 Acidobacteriota bacterium
CGCGCTGAAAATCTTGAGGATCGGCATCCGCGATCGACACGGTTTCAGTCATCGTCGTGGTTCACAGGGAATAGCGGACGATCGATCGTCCCAGTATCATGCCGCGAGACTCCCGTGAGCACCATGCCTGATGCGGCGCAGATTACCCAATGGCTCGCCGGGTGGCGAGACGGGGACCTGCTCGCGCGTGACCGGCTGTTCGCCGTCGTCCATCCCGAGCTGCGCCAGGTCGCCGTCCGCCTGCTTCGTCGGGAACGGCCCGACCACACGCTCGAGGCCAACGCCATCGTGAACGAGTTGTACCTGCGGCTGACCGGCGGCCAGCCCGTTTCATACCAGGACCGGTCGCATTTTTTCGCCATCGCCGCCCAGACGATGCGTCGCGTGCTCGTCGATCATGCCCGCGCACGGGTTGCGGACAAGCGGGGCGGCGCGCTGCAACGCGTCCCGCTCTCGGATGCCGGTGGATGGGGCGCCGCTGTCTCGTGCGAGCAATTGATCGATCTCGACACCGAGCTCGCGGCCCTGGCCACATCGGATCCGCGAGCGGCCTGCGTCGTCGAGCTCCGTTTCTTCGGCGGCCTGCGCGAAGACGAGGTCGCCGAGGTGCTGCGCGTGTCGGTCATCACCGTCAAGCGCGACTGGAAAGCCGCTCGCGCGTGGCTGGCGGCGCGGCTTCGCTAGCTCGTGGCGTCGCCGTGATACGCATCACGCCCCGTTCCCGCTATAGGGGGAAAGGAGCGTCCACGATGCGAATCGTTTCCGGCGTTGGCCTGTCGTCTTTCATCGCTTTCACGGTCGGCGTGTTGGCCCTCGCAGAAGGCCAGGATCGGAGCTCCGAGGGTCGTGCACGTAATCCCGGCCTGCCCGGATGGTGCGAAACTCCTGTAGCCGAACGCAAGGCGGAGCCGGGCTGTTACACCACCGCGATCACGACCCTCGGAGACCTGCCTCGGGAGACGTTGTACTGGCACCTCGACACGTTTCCGGATCGCGCAGCGGCCGAGCGGAACCTCGGTCCTCGGGGCACCGCCGTCGAGGGGCACGGCAAGCATTGGCTCTTCACAATCGCCGGGCAGACGTGGCGGCCCGGGGAGGGCGAACACATCGCGACGATTGGACCGCTGGTGGTCGACCGCGATGTTTCCTACACCGCGCACTACATGGAGACGGTCATTCCGGCGGGGTTCCAGGACGGCAGGGGGAACGGGCATCGGCATCCCGGACCGGAGGCATGGTTCATGGTCGCCGGTGGCCAGTGTTTGGAAACGCCCAACGGTGTGATCACCGCGGAGGCGGGACAGAGCATGCTGGCGCCTGAAGGCTGGCCGATGGCGATCGGCGGCCTCGGCACCGGAACACGCCGGGCCGTCGTCCTCGTTCTCCACCGTACTGGAGAGCCATATGCGATGGCGGTCGACGCGTCACCCGACGCCCCGCATGCCCACTGGACCCCGAAGGGCCTGTGTTCCAACCGCTGACGGTACCTAGTTGAGCGGAATGAACGCGAGCGCGTTGTTGGCGTTCATCGGAATCACCAGCTGCTTCGACGCGGCGTCGTAGCACATGGACGCGGCGTTCGGAATGTTCTTGGCGATGAGCTCGGCCGGTTTGCCGGGTGCGATGCGGGAGACGCCGCCGTTCTGCACGCTGCTCACGTATTTGGTGCCGTCCGGCATGATGACCAGGCCGTCGCTGCCCGCCTGGGCCGCATGCTCGGTTCGCAGCAGCTTGGCGTCCGGCGAAAATGTCAGCAGCTCGGTCGTGCCCATGTTGGCGACGACGATGTTGCCTTGCGGATCGATGGCGATCCCGTTGGGCTGGCGAAGCGGCGCCCCCTGGACAAAGATCGAGGAGGTCCCGTCCGGCGCGATTTTCCAGACCTGCCAGGTCGTGGGATCGGCGGTCGGGCCGCCGGCGCCGGTCTGGGTCGCGTACACAGTCCCATCGTCCGCGACTTCGATGTCGTTGAACCACGGTGAGCGTTCGACGCGGAATTCGCCGGCAGGCGCGCCCGTCTGCAGGTTGAACCGGCGAACGACCGCCACACTTGGATCCGTCGGGCTCGTGCCCCCATCGCGATCCGCCAGGTAGAGCATGCCGTTGGCGATGTCGCTGCCGTACGGCTCGTTCAAGACGAGAGGCGGCGTCAGGGCAGCCCGCTCCGCAGGGGCCTGAATACCGATCCACCGCGCGGTGTGAATCGACCCATCGTGATTGACGAACGACACCCAGGCGTTGTTGGTCTGGACATTCTGCGGCACGCCGCGGTTCGGCACCACGATCACGCCGCGTCCGGGATCGTACGAGCAACTCTCCGCCGAGTAGATGGCGCCGTACACCTTCACGTTCGGGGAGATGGCTTCGAAGGCGCCGTCGGCAGACGGCGCCATCGGCAGACCAAGACGGTTGCCGACAACGAAGGGCGGCTTCTGGGTGGCCGGTTGTTGGGCGATCACTGCGCCTGCGGCAATCCCGACAATCAGCGTGGCGCTGGCGGCCAACCCGTTCATTCGCTTCATCTGCCTGATCTCCGTCCATTCACCGCGTTCGTCGTCCCGCCATCCCACGTGGCGGCATTCGCCTGTGCGGACGCCACCATAGCATGGAGCGTCGTCTATTGATCGTTCGACAGGCCTAGTCGATCCGGAGCGCGTTGAGCGGATCGATCCTCAGTGCGCGGCGGGCGGGCCACCACGCCGCGATCGCCACCGTGCCGACGAACACCCCGATCGCAGCCAGGTAGGCGACGGGATCCAGGTGGCTGACGCCGTACAGCTCGCGCCGCAGGATCTGCGTCAACGCGGCCGCCGCCCCCGTGCCGGTCAACAAGCCGGCCACCACCGGGCGTGACAATTGACGCACCACGACCGAAAGCACCTGCGCGCCGCTCGCGCCGAGTGCGATGCGGATGCCAATCTCCTTGGTGTGCTGGGCGACCGCGTACGCCACCAGGCCGACGATGCCGGCACACGCCAGCAGGAGGGCGCTCACTCCCAGCAGGCTGACACCGAGGGCGGTCAGCTCGTTGACTTCCAGCTTGCGATGGAACGCGGTCTGGAGCATCTCCACTGCCGCGAAGACGTCGGGATCGATCGCCTCGGCCGTCGCGGCCACCGCGCGTACGGCGTCTTCGGGCCGGCCGGATACCTTGACCAGCATCGACACCGACGGCAGGACCTCCGGCTCGACAGGAAAGTACACCTCGACGGCATCGGGATCCTGAAGCGCCGTCTGGCGGGCGCTGCCAACGAGACCCACCACCGTGCGGTGGTCGAACTCCTTGCCGAGCGGATCCTGGCCGGGCCACAGCCAACGAGCGAGCGATTCGCTCACCATCGCCGAGCGTGTGTCGCCGCGACCGAGCGCCCGTCCGCGGCGCAGCGGAATGCCCAGCGTGGTCAGGAACTGCTCGTCCACATGATTCACGTGAACCGCCGTCCGTCGTCCGTCGATTTCGATCTCGATGACCGTGGTCTTGCCGCCGAGCGGCGGAGTGGAGGCCATCGCGACCGAGACGACGCCGGGAAGCGACTCGAGACGCGTACGCATCGTCGCCAGATAGGCGCCCGCACGGGCGGCGGAATACCCGTGGGACGCAAGCCCCGGATTGATGGCAATGACCTGCTGATACGCGAAGCCCGGATCCACCGTGATCATCCGATCGAGCGCCCGCACCAGCAGGCCGGCGACGATCAACAGCACGCAGCTCGCGGCGACCTGCACGCCAATCAGGATCTGGCGGATGGCGGTGGAGCGGCGGCGCTGACGCGCGACCTGCAGCGCGGGGGCAAAGCCGAACAGGATGGCGGCGACAAACGCCACGCTGATCGTGAAGGCGACCACGCGCCAGTCCGGGGTCATGTCAAGCCAGGTCGGCGCGCCGGAAGCGGACATCAGCAGCCTGAGGATCACCTGTCCGAGTCCGAGACCGGCGAGCGATCCAAGTCCCGCCAGCAGCAGACTCTCCGTGAACAGTTGACGGATGATGCGCGGGACGCCGGCGCCGACGGCGATCCGCACACCGATTTCCCGGCTGCGAGAAACGCCGCGCGCGAGCAGAAGGCTGCCGAGGTTGCCGCAGGCGGCGGCCAGAATCAGTAAGGTCAGCGCACCGACGACGGCCAGCGTGGGGCCGGCCTTTGACGCCCGCCGCTGACCGGACCCCCGGCTCGAGCCACCGCCGTGTCCAGGACGTCCACCGGGTTCGCTGACCAGGCGCTCGTGCTCCCAGATGTCGTTCGGATGCTCGGCGCGCAGTCTCTGGAGCAGCGACTGCAACTCGTGCTCAACCGCCGCTGCCGTGACGCCCGGACGCATCCGGCCCCACATCCGGACGCCGTTATCGTCGTTGGAGAACGCCGTCAGCAGGGTGCTGCCGCGGATCAAATCGGGGTGGCGCGAGAGCGGCACCCAGACGTCCGGATCATCCAGCGTCAGACCGCCGAACGACTCCGATACGACGCCAATGATCGTGGCAGGACGATGGTTGAGGCTGATCGAACGCCCGACGACCGACCCGTCGCCGCCGAATTGCCGCTGCCAGAACCGGTGACTCAGCACGACCACGGGCGCCGCAGCGCCGGTTCGGTCTTCATCGGGTGTAAAGACCCGTCCGATCCGAGCTGACGCGCCAAGCTCGGTAAAGAAGTTTCCGGTGACGAACTGCGCCGCGAGGGGCCGCTCGGAACCCTCCAGAGTCAATGGGTTGCGAGCCTGGGCAAGGACGGCGGACAGCGTTCGCGCGTAGTCGCGGATGAAGGCCACCTCCGGATACGGCAGGTCGGAGGCGTAGCGCTCCGGCGACTGACGTTCGAAGTGCAGCAGCGAGCCGGGGTCCCGAACCGGCAACGGCTTGATGAAGGCGGCGTTGATGAACCCGAACGCCGCGACGTTGACACCGATGCCGATCGCCAGCATCAGGACAGCGGCGACGCTGAAGCCGGGCGATCGCCGGAGCATCCTGATGCCATAGCGCAGATCCTGGCCGAGACGGTCGATCCAGGTCCAGCCCCAGGCGTCACGCGCCTCCTCGCGCAGGCGCAGGGTGTTGCCAACGGGGCCGCTTCCCTCGCGCGCGGCCATCTCCCGATGGAACTCCATCTCGTCGCCCAGCTCGCGATCGAGGCGGCGCCGGTTGACCAGGTAGCGGAGACGGCGGAACATTTCACCCATGGACGTCCCCTTCACGCCGTGCGCAGCACCGCGCGGATGGCCTTGTTGACGCGGTCGTATTGGGACAGTTCCGCCTCGAGCTCGGCGCGCCCCGCGGGCGTGAGCCGATAGAACCGGACCCGGCGGCTGGTCTCCGATGTGCCCCATTCGGTGTTGACCCAGCCCTTGAGCAACATCCGCTGCAGCGCGGGATAAAGCGCCCCTTCTTCCACGCGCAAGACATCGGACGACAAGGCGTGAATCCGCTGGGCGATGGCGTAGCCATGCAGGTCGCCCGAGCGCAGGACCCGGAGGATGAGCAGGGCCAGCGCGCCGGAAGGCATATCGGGATAAGGCATAAGATCGTTATGCCTAGTATACGCGCGACGAAGGCGAGCGGTTCAGAGGTTTTAAGTTTTAGGGTTTTAAGTTTCAGGTTACTCGGAGCGCAGCGCGACCATCGGATCGATCGTCGTTGCGCGGCGCGCCGGGATATAGCCGGCCAGCATCGCAACCAGTGCGAGCAGGCAGGTGGCGACCGCGAGCGTCAGCGGATCGTTCGGCGACAGTCCGAAGAGCTGCGACCGCACCTGCCGCGTCGCCCACAGTGCCGTGACCAGTCCGACCGAGATGCCGATGGCCGCCATCAGGCCGACTTCCCGCAGGATCAGCCACAGCACGCGTCCGCGCTCGGCGCCGAGCGCCATCCGGATGCCGATTTCCCGAGTGCGACGCGCCACCGCGTACGACATCACGCCGTACAGGCCGATCGCCGCGAGCAGCGTCGCCAGCGATCCGAACGCCACCGACAGCACCGCCACCATCCGCTCGACGAACAACGAATCGTCCACCTGCACCGCCATCGTCTTCATCTCGAAGATCGGCAGGTTCGCGTCGAGCCGCTGAATCGCCTGGCGGACGGCCGTCGCGGTCGAACCGCCGTCCTGCGCGGCGCGCACGTAGAAGGTCAGCTGCGTCAGGCTGTCGTCCTGGGTGAACGGCAGATAGAGGAAGCGAGGCGGCGCGTCGCGCAACTCCATCGAGCGGACGTCCTTCGCGACGCCGACGATCTCGATCTCAGTGGCGTTGCTTCTCCCGAAGCCGAACCGGCGGCCGAGCGGATTGGCGCCGTTGAAAAAGTACCGCGCCATGGTTTCGTTGATGATCGCCACCTTCGGCGCGCCCTTGCCGTCGCGCTCGGTGAACTCGCGGCCGCTGAGGAGCGGAATCCCCATCGTCGAGAAATAGCGCGGACCCACGCCGTCCACGCTCGGGTTCATGTCTTCGCCTTCTTTTTGCTGATAGCCGTCCACCCGGACCGTCATGCTCCAGTCGTTGCCGGTGAGAGCGCCGACTTCCGACATCGACACGCTCCGCACCCCGGGCACGGCCGACAGCTCCTCCTGCATCCGGCGATAGAGCGCATGGAGCCGATCGCCCTCGTACCCGCTCAGCGCCGGATCGACGGAAAACGCGATCAGGTCCTCGACCCGGAAGCCCGGATCGATGCTCTTCAGGTTGTAGAGGCTGCGCGCGAACAGGCCGGCTCCGGCCAGCAGCAGCATCGACAGCGCCACCTGCACGATCACCATCAACCGGCGCAGCCGCGCCTGCCGTCCGCCGCCCGCGACGCTCCCGGCCTCTTCCTTCAGGGCGGCCGCGACACCGGTGCGCGTGGCCTGCAGCGCCGGGGCGATCCCGAACACCAGCGCGGTCAGCACGCCGACCGCAGCCGCAAATCCCGCGACCCGCAGGTCGGGATCGGCGGACAGGTTGCGCGATGCCGGGTCGCCAGGAAGCGCCGCCAGCAGCAAGCTGCTCGTCCACCAGGAGAACACCAGGCCGACGGCTGTGCCACCGGCCGCGAGCAGGACGCTCTCGACGAGCTGTTGCCGGACGATCCGCGCCCGCCCCGCGCCCAGGGCGAGCCGCAACGCAATCTCCTTCTGCCGCGCCGTCGTCCGCGCCATGAGCAGGTTGGCGACGTTCGCACAGGCGATCAGCAGGACGACGCCGACCATCGACATCAGAACGATCAGCGGCGTCGAGAATTGCCGGCGCAGATCGGAGAGCCCCTTGCCGCCGGGCAGCACGTCGAGGTGCTTGCTGACGAAGCGCTGGCGGAACGAGGCGGACGCGTTGGAAATGTCCTTGATCTCCTGCTCGTTGATCTGGCGGTAAATCACATTCATGGCGGTGTCCGCCTGCTGGCGCGTCACCGCAGGCTTGAGACGGGCCATCACGGTCAGCCAGCGGCTGCGGCGGTTGTCCAGGTCGTTCCAGGTTGGCGTCATCTGCGGCTTCATCATCAGCGGCACCATGATGTCCGCGGCTTTCCCCACCCGCAGCCCGGTGAAACCTGCCGCGCTGACCCCGACGATGGTGAGCGGATGGCCGTTGACCGTCAGGGTCTGGTCGAGGACGGATGGATCGCCGCCGAATCGGCGCGTCCAGTAGCCGTGGCTGAGGACGGCGACGGGATGTGCGCCTGGGGTCCGGTCGTCAGCGGCGTTGAACACACGCCCGAGTGCCGGTCCGACCCCGAGGACCTCGAAGTAGTTGCCGCTGACCAGCTCCCCCTCGGCGCGCTCGGCGCTTCCCTTCCAGGCGACCGTCATCGAGGTCGGAAAGCGCGCCAGGACTCCAGTGAAGACCTGGTTGCGATCGCGAAAATCCTTGTACATCGGGTACGAGAAGGTCATGTCGTTCATCGTGCGGCCCTGGAATGCGCCGGGCCCGTCGAGCAGCACGAGGCTGCCGGGATCGTGCAGCGGCAGCGGACGCAGCAGCACCTGGTCCATCAACGAAAAGATCGCCGTGTTCGCTCCGATGCCGAGACCAAGCGTCAGGATCACAATCGTCAGGAAGGCCGGGTTCTTGCGAAGGCCGCGGGAGGCATGGCGAATGTCGCGCCAGAGTGCATGCATGGTCGGGCTCTCCAATGTACGAAGACGTTAGTATATCTAAGACGGCGCGCGGCGCGAAAGGTTGGCCGGGCCGGGTACAATGACTGTCATGAAGCGATTTTTCGGCATTGCCGCTCTTTTCCTCGGCGCCGCCGCCTGCAGCGGAAAGACTGATGCTCCCGCTCAACAGGCCCCCCCGGCGGCCGCCCCGGCCCAGGCCCCGGTCGCCTCCCTGCCGACGATCGACGACAAGGCAGTCCTCGAGCACATCAAGACGCTCGCTTCCGACGAGTTCGAGGGGCGCCGGCCGGGGACGAAGGGTGAAGAGCTGGCCGTCAAGTACATCCAGGATCAATTCAAGACCCTCGGACTGAAGCCGGGCAATCCCGACGGCAGCTATACGCAGAAAGTGCCGCTCGTCGGCATCACCGCCGCGCCGGTCAAGCCGCTGACCATCACCAAGGGAAACTCGAAACAGACCTTCAAGTGGGCCGATCAGGTCGTGGCCTGGACGAAGCACGTCGCTGACACCGCATCAGTGGAAGGATCCGAGGTCATCTTCGCCGGCTACGGGGTCGAGGCGCCGGAGTTCAACTGGGACGACTTCAAGGGCGTGGACGTCAAGGGCAAGACGATCATCGTCCTCGTCAACGATCCGCCAGTGCCTGATCCGGCCGACGGAGCGAAGCTGGACCCGAAGACGTTCGGCGGATCGGCGATGACCTACTACGGCCGCTGGACCTACAAATTCGAGGAAGGTGCGCGCAAGGGAGCGGCGGCGATTCTGGTCGTGCACGAAGAAGGACCCGCCGGGTATCCGTTCTCGGTGGTGCAGCGCAGCAATCTGGGCGAGAAGTTCGACCTCATCACGCCGGACAAGAACATGGGCCGGGCGGCCATCGAGGGATGGATCACGCTGGCGGCGGCGAAACAGATCCTGGCGTTCGGCGGGCAGGACTTCGACACGCTCAAGCAGCAGGCCGTGACGCGGGCGTTCAAGCCAGTGCCGCTCGGCGTCACGGCCTCACTCGCGATCAAGAACACGCTCCGCACCATCGACTCGCAGAACGTCGTCGCCAGGCTCGAAGGCAGCGACCCGCGGCTGAAGGACGAGTACGTGGTGTACTCGGCGCACTGGGATCATCTTGGTGTCGGCACGCCGGTCAAGGGGGACAAGATCTACAACGGCGCGCTCGACAACGCGTCAGGCGTCGCGACGGTCCTCGAGATCGCGCGCGCCTTCACCAAGGTCCAGCCGCCGCCGAAGCGGTCGATTCTGTTCCTGATGGTGACCGCCGAAGAGCAGGGGCTGCTCGGCTCGCAGTATTACTCGATCAGTCCCCTCTATCCGCTCGACAAGACCGCGGCCAACATCAACATCGACGGCGTCAATCAGTGGGGCCGCACCAAGGATCTGACGCTGATCGGCATGGGGGCGTCTGACCTGGACGACTACGCCAGCGCAGCGGCGAGCGAGCAGGGGCGCACCCTGCGGCCCGATCCCGAGCCGGAAAAGGGCTTCTACTACCGGTCGGACCACTTCAACTTCGCGAAACAGGGCGTTCCGGCGCTGGACCCCGATTCCGGTGTCGACTTCGTCGGAAAGAGCGCAGACTACAGTAAGAAGAAGCGCGACGAGTACACCACCACCGACTATCACGCGCCGTCGGACCAGGTCAAACCGGACTGGGATCTTTCCGGCGCGGCCGAAGATGCGCAGTTGCTGCTCGCCGTCGGCTATCGCGTCGCGAATGCGGACAAGCTGCCCGAGTGGAAGCCAGGCAACGAGTTCAAAGCCAAGCGCGACGCCATGTTCAAGAAGTAATCCGAGGGCGTTCGGTACGCTGGGCCGGAACCCCGATTTTCATCAATTCGCAGTGGAGGATTTTAGAGATGCCATACCCCGAGTACCTGATCGCGCCGATGCGCGGTGAAATGACCGAGATGGGCGCGCGCGAGCTGCGCACGGCCGACGCCGTCGACGACGTGGTGAAGAACAGCTCCGGCGTCGTGATGATGGTGGTCAACTCGGTCTGCGGATGCGCCGCCGGCAAGGCGCGGCCCGGCATCGCCAAGGCGTTGCAGAACCCGAACCGGCCGGACGTGCTCGCCACCGTGTTTGCGGGAGGCGACATCGAGGCCACGGATCGCGCGCGCCAGTATTTCACCGGCTACCCGCCGTCCTCGCCGTCAATCGGCCTGCTCCGCGACGGCAAGCTGCTCTACATGATGGAGCGGAGCCAGATCGAGAGCCGCAACGCGGAGATGATCGCGGCGGAGCTGACGCAGGCGTTCGACAAGTATTGCGCGCCGGCGGCAACGCACTAGAGCAAACGTCCGGCTAAAGCCGGACGCTACCGATACTGGTTCCGTTTTCGGTAGCGTCCGGCTTCAGCCGGACGAATCAATGCTCTTTCGGATCTTCCAGGTAGGTATAGCCCTGCAGTCCCTGCTCGTAGAACTCGAGCAGCCGGCCTGACTCCTCGTAGCTGATCTTCCCTTCCCGCACCGCCAGCTCCACGTCGTGCCGCAGCTTGCGGACCAGGGTGTCGGCGTCGAACTCGACGTAGTCGAGCACCTCCCGCACCGTGTCTCCCTTGATCACCGCATCGAGCACCACGTTGCCGCGCTCGTCCAGGCTGACGTGCACCGCGTGCGTGTCGCCGAACAGGTTGTGCAGATCGCCGAGGATCTCCTGGTAGGCGCCGATCAGGAACACACCCAGGTAGTACGGATCGCCATTGACGGTGTGGAGCGGCAGGGTCCGCTTCACGTCCCGCCGATCGATGAACTGATCGATCTTGCCGTCCGAATCGCAGGTGATGTCGCCGAGCACCGCATGGTGCGTGGGCGCGGTGTTGAGCCGGTGGATCGGCATCACCGGAAAGAGCTGCTTGATCGCCC
>JBDTSX010000098.1:0-10902 GCA_039930925.1 Acidobacteriota bacterium
CCCGGCGCTGGTCGACACGCTGCGACGGATCGAGTCGCGCGACATCAAGACGGCCACCGTCGATTCGACCACCGCGTCGCCATTCGCCGCCGCGCTGCTCTTCGGCTATGTCGCCAACTACATCTACGATGGGGACGCTCCCCTGGCCGAACGCCGGGCGCATGCGCTCGCAATCGATCAAGCGCAGCTGCGCGAACTGCTCGGCGAAGCGGAGCTGCGCGAGCTCCTCGATGCCGATGCGCTTGCCGAAGTCGAGCGTCAGCTCCAGAACCTGGACCTCGAGCACCATGCGCGCTCCGTGGACGCCGTCCACGATCTGCTGCTGCGGCTCGGCGACCTGACGCCTGGCGAGATCGCGGCTCGCAGCCGAATCGACGCGCATGCGGCGGTCACCGAGTTGCTCCACACGCGCCGCGCGATCCGCGTCAACATCGGCGGCGAGGCCCGGTTCCTCCCGGTCGAGTACGCGGCGCGGTACCGCGATGCGCTCGGCGTCCCGCTGCCGACGGGTCTTCCCGAGTCGCTGCTGGCACCGGCGCCCCATGCGTCGCAGGATCTCGCGCGGCGGTACGCGCGCACACATGGACCGTTCACGACCACGGACTTCGCGGCCCGCTACGCGCTCGGGCGCTCCACGGCTGAAACGATTCTGAAAGAGCTGTCGTCCGCGGGCCGGCTGCTCGAAGGGGAGTTCAGGCCCGGCGGCAGCGGACGCGAATGGTGCGACCCGGACGCGCTGCAGTCGATCCGCCGCAGGTCCCTGGCCCGCCTCCGCAAGGAGGTCGAACCAGTCGAGCCCGACGTCTTCGGCCGCCTGCTCACGAGCTGGCAGGGAGTGGTCCGCCGTCGGCTCGGTCTCGATGCACTGCTCGACGCGATCGAGAACCTCCAGGGAGCGCCGCTGCCCGCGTCAACCTTCGAGTCGGAGATCCTCAGCGCGAGGGTGGACGGCTACAATCCCGCGGATCTGGATGCGCTGACAGCGGCAGGCGAAGTGATGTGGTGCGGGATGGAGCCGCTCGGCGATCGCGACGGACGGCTGGCGCTCTATCTCACCGACAGTCTTCCTCGCCTTCGGCGGCCGATCGTCCCGGGCGTCGTCACCCGGACCGCAGGGGTGCTGCCCGGCAGCCCGCGGCAGGGAAATGACGCCGCCCGCGCGCTGCGGCCAAGGCGTAAGCCGGACACGTCTGACGGTCTCGCGGCGAGTCCGCCGGCACTGTCGCCGCGTGAGCAGGCGATCGTCACGCATCTGGCGACCGAGGGGGCATCGTTCTTTCCGACGGTGCACGACGCGACCGGTGGCGGGTTTCCCAACGACACCGTCGAGGCGCTCTGGGACCTCGTCTGGAAAGGCGTGATCACCAACGACACCTTTCATGCGCTGCGCGCGTTCACGCGGCTGCCAGAGAAGCGGCAGCGCAAGCCGCCCGGGAGGCGCCCGTTCCGCAGCCGCCGCGTGGCGCCGCCGACCGCCGAGGGCCGGTGGTCTCTGATCGAAGACCGTGCCGGCGCTCCGGTGTCGCCGACCGAGTGGTCCACGGCGACGGCCCAGCAGCTGCTCGCGCGCTACGGCGTGCTGACGCGCGAAGTGGCCGCCGCGGAAGGGATCTCCGGCGGGTTCAGCGCCGTCTACGACGTGCTCAAGGCGATGGAGGACGCCGGCCGGATCCGGCGCGGCTATTTCGTCGCCGGTGTGGGCGCGATGCAATTTGCCCTGCCGGCAGCGCTCGAACTGATGCGATCGCTGCGCGAACCGGCCGAGGCGCCGGAGACCGTGGTCCTCGCCGCCACCGATCCCGCCAATCCATTCGGCACGATGTTGAAATGGCCGGGCACCGGAGCCGCGGAGGGTGCAGGCGGCCGTGGGCCCACCCGCACGGTGGGATCGCTCGTCGTCCTCGTCAACGGCTCGCTCGCCGCCTACATCAGCCGCGGCGGACGCCAGATACTCGTCTATCTGGCGGAAGACGAACCGGCACGATCGACGGTCGGACGAGCCCTGGCGCACCGCCTTGTCTCGCTCGCCCGCGGCGAGGGCGGACGCGGCGGGCTGCTGATCGCGGAGATCAATGGCATGCCCGCGGCCGACCATCCCTTCGCGCCGTTCCTGATCGAGGCGGGGTTCAACCCGTCGGCGATGGGCTTCCAGATGCGGCGCCCGCCTTCGCCGGGGGCTTCGGCGCGGCAGGCTCCGCCTTCGCCGGGGGCTTCGGCGCGGCAGGCTCCGCCTTCGCCGAGGGCTTCGGCGCGACAGGGTCCTGGCCCTGGATCGATTGGCTTCGGACCACAGCCGCCGGACCCGACGCAGGATCCCGGACTGGCGGCGGCGGACGACGAGCGACGCCAGCGGGTGGATCGAAGTTACAGCCGACACGAACGACGCGGAGGCGGACGTGCCTGAAGGGGACACGATCTTCCGCGCCGCGCGCACGCTCCACCGCGCGCTCGCCGGCAAGACGGTCAGGTCCTTCGCATCCGTCCTACCGGCACTCAATCGCGTGCACGAGGACGCGCCGCTGACCGGGCGGACCATCGAGCGGGTCAGCGCTGCCGGGAAGCACCTGCTGATGCATCTGTCCGGTGACCTGGTGCTGCGGACCCACATGCGGATGAACGGCAGCTGGCACATCTACCGCCCTGGGGAACGCTGGCGGCGGCCGCGGCGCGACATGCGGCTCACGATTGCGACGGAGGACTTCGAGGCGGTGGGTTTCAACATCCCGGTGGCGGAGCTGATCGCCTCGCGCGATTTGCCGCGGCACGAGGAGCTCCGCAGGCTGGGTCCCGATGTCCTGTCGGACAACTTCGACGAAGACGAGGCGCGCCGTCGCCTGCGGGAACACGGAGACATGCCCGCCGCCGAGGCGCTGCTCAACCAGCGCCTGATCGCCGGTCTGGGCAACGTCTACAAGTCGGAAGTCCTGTTTCTCGCCGGGGTGAACCCCTTCACGCCGGTCCGCAGGCTCGCGGAATCGCAGATCACCTCTCTCCTTGGGATTGCCAGGCGCCTCCTCCTCGCCAACGTGATCGACGGGGTCGCCCCGATGACGACCTACACCGGCTTTCGCCGCACCACCGGGCGCGCCGATCCGCAGGAGCGGCTCTGGGTTTATGGCCGGACCCGGCTGCCATGCCGGCGATGCGGCACGCCGATCGGCGTGCGCAAGCAAGGCCTCGATGCGCGACTCACCTACTGGTGCCCGCAGTGCCAGCCGACTACCGAGACGAACGCATAGGCCCGGGCTTCAGCATGGCGCCGGCAATATACCCGACGTCGACGTGCTGACCAGGGTCCGCTCCGGGGGGACGATGCAGCGGTGTGTTAGCGTGTCGCGAGGACGGTGCCATTGACTGCAATCATCTGGATCGCGCTGTCGGCGGGAACGGCTGCCGCGGTGGCGGCGCTGTATGGCCATTACCGCGTGCTCCCCGCCTGGCTGACGGGACCTGAAGTGTGCCGCCTGGACGACGGCGGATGCGCCGTGCTCTTCAGGAGCCCGAGGTCGGCGCTCTTCGGAGTGCCGAACGCGCTGCTCGGCGTGGTGCTCTACGCGCTGATCGCCGCCGGGCTCCTGCTCCACTGGCCGTCAGGGTTGCTGCTGATCATGACGCTGCCGGCGGTCGCGATGAGCGCCTTTCTCGGCTGGAGCCTGATCTCACGCGGCCTGGAGTGCCGTATCTGCTGGACAGGACACGCGGCGAACGCACTGCTGGCGGTCGCGTTCGCCGCGCAATCACTGATCACTGGTCCCTAATCTTGAATCGCTAATCTTGAATCGCCAATCTTGAATCGCCGAATCACTGAATCCGTCGAATCGCGAATCGAAAGCGATCGTCCCTCGCCGCGTCAGTATGCCGACGGCTGACCCGCCCCTGCAGCACCGCGCTTCGACTGCGATTGACGGACAGACACTGGTGACTGGCGACTCGTGACCGCGTGACTAACGACTAGTGACTAGCGACTTTCCAGCAGAGTCGAGCACGCGCTCGACGACGAGGTCGGCTGGGTCGCGACTGCGGTCGAGACCGGTGTATTCAGTCTTCTCATGCCCGCCGTTTGGCAGCCAGGACGCGCCGGCATCCACGATTGGGGCGTCGAGGTCACGAAGAATGCTGCCTGGCGAGTACCCGCGCTCGAGCGCTGCCGCATAGATGATCGGCTTGAAGGCGGATCCGGCCTGACGATGCGCTTGCGTGGCACGGTTGAAGCTGCTCGCCAGGAAGTCGCGGCCGCCGACCAGCGCGCGAACCTCTCCACTAACGGCATCCATCGCGACGAAACTACCCTGCAGGTCCTTCGCGGCCGGCCGCGCCTTGACGATCTGCGCAATCCGCGTCGTCACCGCCGATTCCGCCTCACGCTGCATCGCGGGATCGTAGGTGGAGTAGACGCGAAGTCCACCCCGCAGGACCTTGTCGGCGCCGAACAGCGCGAACAACTGACGGCGGACTTCTTCCCGAAAATAGAGGCCCGTGGCCGAGCCGTTCGCGGCGAGGACCGCGCCCGGCGCGGGCTGGTGGTGCGCGCGGTCGGGAATGGACGTCGCGAGCGAGGCGCTCAGCTGTGGGCCGGTCAGCTTCCCCTGCGCGTACATCAGGCGCAGGACCAGGTTTCGACGCCTGCGTGCGCGTTCTGCATTGACCGCGGGCGCGTCGCTCGACGGCGAACGCACCAGCGCGGCGAGCAGCGCCGCCTCCGCGGGCCGGAGCTCGGACGCTGCCTTGCCGAAGTATCCGCGCGAGGCGGACTCGACGCCGTAGTAGCCCTCGCCGAAGTACACCGTATTCAGGTACTCCTCGAGGATCTGGTCCTTGGTGTAGCGCTGCTCGAGCTGTGCGGCGAGCATGATCTCCCGCATCTTGCGTTGGTAGGTTCGAACCGGCGACAGCTGCGCGGCCCGCGCCAGCTGCTGCGTGATCGTGCTGCCGCCGGCCACGATGCGGTGCGCGCGGAAGTTGCGCCACGCGGCGCCGACGATCCGCACCGGGTCGATGCCGTGGTGCGAAAAGAACCGGCGGTCTTCCACCGCGACGATCGCCTCGACCATGTGCGGCGAGACGCGATCGAGGGGGACGTCGATCCGCTGCTCGACGAAAAACCTGAAGGCCGGTGCGCCGGTGCGGTCGAACACCGTCGACGCCTGTGCGCGCGGCGCGAGCACGGCCAGGGCGGCGGCGCCGTCGATATCGCGCACGACCGCGTGGGTCAGCAGCGCGGTGCGAACCGCGGCGTACCAGGAGGCGACCCCGAGCATCAGTATGGCCGCCACCAAAACCGTTTGTCGCATCGGTGGAGCCAGTGAGCAACGGCGATGCCAGCGATTCGATGAAATCAGGGCTGATTTTCGCCCCTGGACCCGGAAGAATGGGTAGCGCGGTTCTACAGGCCGGCGATGCGGGCTGGATGCGTGTAGAGGTTGAACCCGCCGTCGCGAACGAATCCGAGCAGCGTGATCCCCGCCTCGTCCGCGAGCTCCACCGCCAGGCTCGACGGCGCCGACACGGCGCAGACGAACGGAATCCCGGCCAGCCAGGCCTTCTGGACGATTTCGAACGAGGCGCGCCCGCTCACGACCAGCGCGTACCCGCCGAGCGGAACGCGGTCGCGGAGGAGCATCGCGCCGATCACCTTGTCCACGGCGTTGTGCCGGCCGACGTCCTCGGCCGAGACCTCGCAGGTGCCGTCGAGTTCGAACAGCGCGGCGCCGTGCAGGCCGCCGGTCTCGTCGAACACACGCTGCCGCGCACGCAGCGTGTCGGGAAGGCCCGCAGCGATGGTCGTGTCCAGGCGAGCGCCGCCACGCAGCGGCGCCGCCAGGACGCGCAGTGAGTCGATCGCCACGCGCCCGCACAGGCCGCACGACGAGGAGGTCAGTACGTTGCGCCGTTGGTCCAGGTGCGCCTCCAACCCGCGGGCTGCGTCGCCGAGCAGGTAGACGTCCACGACGTTGTGAACCTCGGGGTGGTGCGGGTGCCGGCAGTGCTCGACGGCGCCGAGGTCCTCGTGCGAGCGGATCACGCTTTCCGACAACAGGAACCCCGCGGCGAGCTCGCGGTCGGCGCCCGGGGTACGCATGATCACCGCGAAGGGACGGCCATGGAGCCGCACTTCGAGCGGCTCCTCAGCGGCAGTCAGGTCCTCGACCGGGCCGGTCCCGTGGCGGCGGACTCGGGTCACGCTGACGCGCCGGTACGGCGAGCGCGACGACTCGGAGGCGTCCCCGGTACCGCCGTCCGGATCAGACATGATTCCGGAGCATCAGCTCACGCGGGTGCGGCTGAAGGTAGAGCTGACCGGCGAGATACGCGATTGCATGGACGCGCACGTGATGCGCGATCAGAGTGAGCGGCACGACCAGCGGCACGAATCCTCGCCGATACTCCTCGATCGACTCGACCAGCTCCTGCTTCGACGCGGCATCCAGCTTGGCCTTCAAGTGACCGGCCATGTGCATCAGGACATTGGTATGGCGGCGGGTCGTCGCCGGCAGCGCGAGCGTGGCCATGAACAGCCGTTCGTACTGCTGACGCAGTTCCGGCTTCGGCAGCCGGCTCCCGTCCGCGACCAGCCGCCCCAACTCCTGATACGCGGTGGTCGAATGAGACAGCAGCGACATCTTGTGGGCGGTGTGAAAGCGGACGAGCGAGCCGTGCGACCAGCGGCTGGTGAAAAGATCCTTGAGCCGGCGGTATGCGAACACCCGCTCGACGAAGTTCTCGCGCAGGCGCGGATCGCAGAGGCGCCCCTCCTCTTCGACCGGGAGCAACGGAAGTCTCGCGAGCAGCGCGGCCGCGAAGAGTCCCCGCCCGTCGCGCGCCGGTCCGGCGGTTCCATAGACCTTGACGCGTTCCATCCCGCAGCTCGGCGAATCCTTCTTGAGTACGTAGCCGTCGAGATCCTCGCGGGCAAGTGCCTCGACGCGCCGTCCCGACCAGGCGTTCATCGCGTCCGTGTGATCGACGGCGCTGCGCGTGGTGATCATCCGCACCGTGCCCTGCTCGCGAACCAGCCGCAGCGTCTCGCGCGGCGTGCCCATCCCCACTTCGACTTCCGGGCACACCGGCACCCACTCGACGTGCGGCGCGAGCACCTCGGTCAGAAACGAATCCCGCTTGTGGCCGCCGTCGAACCTTACCTCCTGGCCAAGCAGGCAGGCCGAAATGCCAATCCTCACTTTTTCTTCCAGAGCCTCCACCACGAACGGTTGCCGATACCGATCGAATCCCACCACTGGTTCAGGGCCGCGGGCTCACCGCGCAGGATGGCCTCTTGGGTGACACCGGACGGCGGCGGCGCCAGCGCTGCGAGACGGGCATACACCCGGGCGCGGTCCTCCGGCGTGCCGTCCCTCAGCAGGTGCCAGAGCGTGAGCGCGTCGCGTCTCCGCGCCGTGGACAGAATCAGGTCGAGCGCAGCCGCGCGGCGGAGATCGGCGGCGGACGAGAAGTCCAGGACCGCGAGCGCGTCGCCGTATCCGGACGGGGCGTCCTCATAGCGCGGCGTGCCGGGCCCGCTCCCCGGCCGGGTTGCCCCGACCGCACCCGCGGGAATGAACGATTGCCGTCCGTCATGCTCGAACGCGACCCAGCCGAGTGTGACACGGATCAGCCCGGCGCCGCTCTCGTCCACCTGGAGCGTGTATTCGCAGCCGAGATCCACCGCCACCGCCGATGGCGTATTGACGAAGAAGATGTACGGCGGGGCCGAGATGCGCGCATGGATCGTCCCCGATTGCAGCGACATCCGATGCTGGCCGACAGCAGCCGGCTCGATCAGCACGTGCGTGTTCGGATCCACCTCGACGCTGCCGATCCGGCCGACCGCGAGCCGCGCGCGCGAGCCGCCGTCGGTGGTGAGCGCGGCGCCGATCCCAAGCCTGGCGATCTCCCCAACGGGAACACCGGCGCCGCGCGTCCTCGTCCCACCCGCGGTCCGATCGACGACGAGCGGCGTGCCCGAGACGCCCTCGACGGACCAGCCGCTGTGGCGATCCGGGTACAGGAACCAGGCGGTTCCGGCGCACAGCGCGATCATCGCCGCGGCGGCCAGCGCCGGCAGTTTCCAGCGCGTCAGGCGCCCGTCCACGACCTGGCGCGCCGGAAGCACTGGCGGCACGCCGCGATGCCGAAGCGGCGCGAGCAGCGCTTCGAGGCGCGCGGTCTCCGGGTCCGGCTCGCCGGTGCGGTCCCAGAGATAACGGTCGTCGTCCACCGGGGTGTCTTTCATGATGCCGGCTTCACCGTGCAAGCTTGTCGCGGAGCAGCTTCATGCCGCGATGCAGGTTCACGCGGACGGATGCGGGCGTCAGCCCGATCCGATCCGCAATCTCGGGTCCCGTGAATCCTTCGACCAGGCGCAGGACGAGCGTCTCGCGGTACGCCTCCGGCAGCGTCCTGATGACGTCGAGCACGGCGTGGGCTTCGCTGAGCGAGACGGTCCGGTCCGGCGCGCGGAGGTCGGCGGGCAATTCGACGGATGCGACCTCGCGTCGCCTGAAATCAGCGGCGCGATGGCGAGCGATCATCGCGAGCCACCCGCCAAAGGCCGCCGGGTCACGCAGCGCGTCCAGCCGGTTCCAGGCGGAGAGAAAGACGTCCTGCACCAGGTCCTCGACATCGGCGCTGGGCGCGCGGGCCAGCAGCACCCCGTGAATGATGCGGGCGTACCGCTCGTACAGCCGCGCGAAAGCCCGCTCGTCTCCCAGCCGGGCCTCGCCGACAAGGCGGGCGTCCTCCAAGGCCTGTCCGGCCTGGAACATCGTGATGGTCATTCGCGCGGCATCGGCAAGCCCCAATACCAGAAGGACGCAGACCATCAGCGGCCGTTAACGCACGGATGAGCCGTGCGACAATTGTGATCCGCGGCGGCGCTCCGGGCGGTGTGGGTACAATGGCAGACGCTACCCCGATTTTATCCCCTGGTTGGAGGAGTCATGAAACATCTCTCGAACACCTGCGCCATTGTCGCTGCCCTGCTGGCACTGGCCGTGGGAGCCGCCTCAGCGGAAGTCAAAACACGTGAGAAAACGCACGCCAAGCTCGAGGGCGTGATCGGCGGCGTCGTGAACTTCTTTGGCGGCAAGGCCGCGAAGGAGGGGGTCGTCTCGACCGCGGCGGTCAAGGGCAATCGCAAGGCGACCATGAACGAGTCGTCCGGACAGATCATCGACCTGACCGAGGAGAAGGTCTACGACCTCGACATGAAGAAGAAGACCTACGAGGTCACGACCTTCGACGAGCTGCGGCGCCGGATGAAGGAAGCGCGCGACCGGGCCGAGAAAGAAGCCTCGAAGCCGGGCCGCGATCAGGGCAAGGAAGAAAAGCCGAACGAGCCCCAGAAAGAACTGCAGGTCGATTTCGACGTGAAGGAAACCGGCCAGAAGAAGCAACTCGCCACCTACGACACGCGCGAAGTGATCATGACCATCTCGGTGCACGAAAAAGGCAAGGCGATCGAGGATGCCGGCGGCTTCGTCATGACCGCCGATTCCTGGCTGGGTCCGCAGATCCCGGCGCTCAAGGAACTGGCCGCCTTCGACGTGAAGTACTTTCAGCGGCTTCAGGGACCGGAAGCCGTCGGCATGTCCGCCGAGCAGATGGCCACGATCGTGGCGATGTATCCGGCGGTGAAGCAGGCGACCGATCGCCTGTCCAAGGAGGGCGGGAAGCTGCAGGGCACGCCGCTCGCGACGACCACGACCTTCGAGGCGGTGAAGTCGAAGGAGCAGATGACCCAGCAGCCTGACAGCGCCACCTCGTCGAGTGCGAGCGGCGGTCTCGGCGGCATGCTCGCCCGGCGGATGGCGAAGACGGACGCGGAACCGAAGGGGCGCACCTTGATCTTCACGACCGAGCACGAGTTCCAGGATGTCTCGACCACGGTGTCGGCGGCCGATCTCGACATTCCCGCCGGCTTCAAGGAAAAGAAGTAACAGCGGTTCGGACGCAGCGGTACTCGGGGAATCCATGCCACGTAAATCCGACGAAGGAGTGCGTCCCCCGGTGCCAACGACCGCTCCGGGTATCGCCGGCGAGGCCGCGAAACGCGGCGTGCCGCGCCGGCGATTCCTGGCCGCGATTCCCGCGGCCGTCGCCGGCAGCCTCGCTGCGCCGGCGCTGGCCCGGCAGCAGCCGCCCGCTCCTCCGCGCATCGACACATCGACGCTCGACTGCGCCGAAAAGATCTTCGGCGTGGATTTCACCGACGCGCAAGAGGAGCAGGCCGCATCGGGCGTGAATGGCAACCTGGCGTCATTCGAACAGCTCCGGGAGCTCGACATCCCGCTCGATACCGAGCCCGCGATCACGTTTCGCCCGTATCTGCCCGGAAAGAAACCCGCGCCGGGAGCGACCCCGGGCGCGAAGATCAAGGTGACGCTGACAGGGCCCGCCGCGCGTCCGGCTTCCCTCGACGATCTCGCGTTTCTTCCCGTCACCGCCCTCGCCCCGCTCCTGCAGCGCCGCGTCGTCTCTGCCACCGAGCTGACGACGATGTACCTCGCGCGGCTGAAGAAATACGGCCCGAAACTGAACTGCGTCGTCACGCTGACGGAGGAACTCGCGCTGGCGCAGGCCGCGGCGGCGGATCGCGAGATCCGCGCCGGCCGATACAAGGGACCGCTCCACGGCATTCCGTGGGGCGCGAAGGACCTGTTCGCCACGAAGGGGATTCCGACGACGTGGGGCGCGGGGCCGTTCCAGAACCAGGTTCCCGATCACGATGCGACGATCGTCGAGCGGCTGCGCGCGGCCGGCGCGATTCTCGTCGCGAAGCTGTCGATGGGCGCGCTCGCGCAGGGAGACACCTGGTTTCGCGGGCAGACGAAGAACCCGTGGAACACCGATCGCGGCTCGAGCGGATCCTCCGCCGGCCCGGGCTCGGCGACGGCTGCGGGCCTG
>JBDTSX010000099.1:0-10900 GCA_039930925.1 Acidobacteriota bacterium
GGTAGCCGGCTACTGCGGGCCGACCCCCTGCACCCGCGTCTTCACGGCGTAGAAACCGGTGCGCGCGGTGATGAACAGCGTACGCATGTCGGTACCGCCGAAGCAGACATTGGCGGGAACCTCGGGAACGGCAATCGTCTCGATCTGCCGTCCGCTGCGATCGAAGACGACCACCGCCCGATTGGTGGTCAGGTAGACGTTGCCTTCCGAGTCGATGGTCATCCCGTCGGAACCGAACTCCACGAAGGGCTGCTTGTTGGTCAGGCCGCCGTCCTCCTTGATGTCGTAGACGAAGGTCTTGCGGCCGCGGATATCGGCGACGTACAGCTTCCTGCCGTCCGGCGTGCCGATGATGCCGTTCGGCTGGGTCATATCGTCGATGACCCGCACCATCCTCTTGGTCTCCGGCGAATACACGTAGACCGTTTCCGGATTTTCTTTCGGGCCGCGTGACCACCACTTGCGCGGGTAATACGGATCGGTGAAATAGATCCGTCCGGAGGTGGGGTGGACCCACACGTCATTGGGTCCGTTCAGCAGCTTGCCTTCGAAGGTGTTGAAGAGGACCGTGGCCTTTTTCGTCGCCACGTCAATCGACCACATCTCGTTCTTCTCGTCCGCCGCGGCGATCAGGCGGCCCTGTCCGTCGAAGGTCATGCCGTTGGCGTAGCCGCTCGGCTGCATGAAGGTCGAGAGCACGCCGGCGACGTCGTACTTCATGATCCGGTTGTTGTCCTGATCGACGAAATAGACGTTGCCCGCCTTGTCCGACGTCGGTCCCTCGGTGAAGATGAAATCGCCGGCCAGCTTCTGGACCTGCGCCCCGGGCGCGAGGACGGTCTGCGGCGACCCGGGCGGATCCTGGGCCATCATGCCCGAACCGATGGCCGCGACAATCGAACAGGTCAATGTGACAATGGTGCTCCGAATCATCAGGCGCCTCGCCTTCCATAGTTGGTTGATGGTGGGGTCGTAGAGCGGGTCGAACGACGGCCGCGCCGGCTGCGATCGCCGCTCGGTCCGGCAGCTTGCGGGTCGGCCAGGCCTCCATCACGTCCGCGACGGCGCGGGCCTCGACCACCTTCTCGTGCGCGCAGCCCGCCCGCTCCGCCGCGTCCGCCCATTGGCGCACCACCTCGGCGGCCAGTTGGTCCTGCGCGCGCAGCACAAAAATCGGCTCGTCGTCGCCGGCGTTGTTGAGAACGATGCTGTTGTGTTTCGTCGCCATGCTGTGCGGTGTCCTCGAGGAAGTCATCGGCCGGTGCCCGCGACCGTGTCGGCGGCGCCCCGTGACTATACTGTGCCATGCGCATCGCGATCCTGACCAATGAGTATCCTCCGAACGTGTACGGGGGGGCCGGCGTCCACGTCGAATACCTGACGCGTGAGCTCGCCGGGCTCGGCCATTTCGTCCACGTGCTCTGCTTCGGCAATCAGCGCGAGACGAGCGGCACGCTGCGCGTGGACGGCGTCCTGCCGCCGGTCGAGCTCGAGGCGCAGGACCCGCGGCACGTGAAGCTCTTCGCCACGCTGCTTCAGGACCTCGTGATGAGCGGCCGGCTTGCCGGCATCGACATCGTGCACTGCCACACCTGGTACACGCACCTGGCCGGCTGCCTCGGCAAGTACCTGCAGGGCGTGCCGCTGGTCCTCACGACCCACTCGCTCGAGCCGCACCGGCCGTGGAAGGTGGAGCAGCTTGGGACCGCCTATCACGTCTCCACGTTCATCGAACGCACGGCGTATCAGAATGCGGACGGCGTCGTCGCGGTCTCGCAATCGATGAAGCGCGACGTCCGGGAGCTCTACGGCGTCGAGCCGGACAAGGTGCGCGTCATTCACAACGGCATCGATCTGCAGCAGTACCGGCCGACCCACGATCCTGCGACGCTGGTCCAGTACGGCATCGATCCCGACGTGCCGTACGTGCTCTTCGTGGGGCGCATCACCAGGCAGAAGGGCATCATTCACCTGGTGAATGCGGTCCGGCACTTCCACGGCGGCGCGCAGGTGGTCCTCTGCGCGGGCGCGCCGGACACGCCGGAAATTGCGCAGGAGATGACGGAGGCGGTCGATCGCGCCCGCGCCCGCAGCAGCCACAAGATCGTCTGGATTCGCGAGATGCTGCCGAAGGACAAGATGATTACGCTCTACACGCACGCGGCGATTTTTGTCTGCCCCTCGGTGTACGAGCCGTTCGGCATCATCAATCTCGAGGCGATGGCCTGCGAGACCCCGGTCGTGGCGTCGGCGGTCGACGGAATTCCCGAAGTGGTCGAGCACGGCGAGACCGGCCTGCTCGTCACGCCGGAAACGATCAGTCCAAGCGAAGTCGAGCCGCGGAATCCTGAACAGTTCTCGCTCGACCTGGCTGCCGCGGTCAACGTCCTGCTGAACGATCCGGAGTTGCGCCGGGCGATGGCGCGGAAAGCGCGAGTGCGGGTGGAACAGCAGTTCAGCTGGACCAGCATCGCGCGGCAGACGGCGGAGTTCTACGCGTCGATCCTCGAACGGCACGCCGGCGCCGCGCCGGAATGACCGCCCGCAATTCCGGCCAGGCGCGGCTGACGGCTTCAGCGGTACGACCGCCGCGCCGCGCACCTCGCCTGCACGGCGCGAGGTGAGGGCTGCCGAGCGGTGTCTAGGTTTTTGTCTTGACGGGATTCGGCACGTTCTCGCCGAGCGCGGTGGCGAGATCGACCTGATGCTCCTGTTCCTGCCGCAGGATTTCCAGGATGTCCTCCGCGATGGCGTATTCCTCGAGCGCCTCGCACTGCTTGACGCGCTCGCGATAGTTCCTGATCGTATCGGTCTCGTTCTGCAGATCCGCGCGCAGCATGTCTTCGGCCTTCTCGCTGAGCTTGACCGGCAGCGCCGTCCCGGTCGGCATCCCGCCCAGGTAGTCGATGTGCTTCGCGATCGTCAGCGCGTGCTCCAGTTCTTCGCCGGCATGCTGTTCGAGCTCTTTCGCAATGCTCATATACTGCGCGCCCTTCAGCACCTGTGAATAGACGACGTAGGCGATGATTGCCTGGTACTCGCGCGACAAATCCCCATTCAGCTTTTCGATCAGCTGTTCCCGTGTGATTCCTTCAGCCATTCCGCTGCTCCTTCTGTGCAATCCATCAGTCGGCTTCGCGCACCCATTGCGCCGAGCGTCATGCTGCATTCTACCGAGAAGCAATCTGAAAACCGCAACGGGCGGCGGATGCGGGGGGGGACGGAAGGGCTTGCTCGACCAGTGGGAGCCGGATGCGACCCACGGCTTGAAAGGGCGCTACTGTTTCGACAGTTGTGCGATCACCGAGTTCGCGCGGGCGGCGGCGAACGGCAGCAGTCCGGAACGGCCGGCCGCGATCGTCTCGAACTGCGCCGCGCGTCCGCGCTCGTCCGCGACCGCGGGGCGAATCGCGGCGGCGACTTCCGCCACCTGCGCCGCGAACCGCGCCGGCTTGAAAAGCGAGCCGCTGAACTCGCGCATGCGCGCGATGTACGCGGTCCGGAATGCCGGGACGGCGAACATGCGGGCCAGGAAACGGATATTGTCCGACCAGGGCTTGTAGATACTGCCGTTCGCGTAGTCTCCCGGCTGCACCGACACGAATCCTCCGAACGAATGATCCTGATCCCAGGGAATAAAGGTGAATTTCCTGGTGGAGGGCGACAGGTGCACGTAGAAGTTCTGGCCGCGGTCGAGCAGGCTGTCGATGTTGTTGATCCAGACCAGCACCGCCATGTAGCGCGCAAACGCGTCCAGGTCGACGTACTCGCCGATCCGCGCCGCGAAGTCCGCGTCGCGCGCATGCGCCACGAACTGGCAGAACTCGATCACCCGCTGTTGATCAGCTTTGACGAGATCGCTCTTCGGATCGTAGGTCTGAAGGTAGCGCGACCAGTCGCCGCCGAGATCGTTGAACGGGTTGACGCTGACCGGCTTCAGCAGCGCGCCGGCGCCAGAACCGAATCGCGCCCGCAGGAAATGTTCGTCCACGTTCTCGGCGATCGTGTAGAGGCCCGCGTACCGCGATGCGAACTGCCCGGTCACCGTCAGGTAGACCCGGACGTACGACGATCGGGGCGCCGGCACGCCCGCGTCGCGATAGAGCCGGTAGGCGAGGACTTCATTCATCCAGCCGCGATCGGTGATGTTGTTGTGGAAATTCAGCGTCTCGATTCCGGCGAGCTTCTGTCCCTTGACGAACTTGTTCAGGTCGATCTTGAACGGCAGCTTTCCGCTCCCGCGCGCGTCCATGTAGGTGCCATTGCCCTTGTACCGGACCGCGACATCGCGGAACGTCTGGCCGGCGAATTCCAGACTCGCGTGCACGTAGTGGAACTCGACCCCCTGCGCGGCGCCCCACCCGTTGCGCGCGCCCGGCGCCCCCTGCAGCCACTCGCCGCCGCCGAACCGCGACCCCGGCGAATACCGGCCCCGGGTGGGTTCCATCGCCTTCCACTGGTCCGGCGTAAAGGTCAGCTGCGCGGTCCAGACTTTCGTTGGTTGAAACAGGTCCGCCTGGGTCAGGGCGGGGGCTGGTGCGGGCGGCCCCGCGAGCAGCACGGCGCCGGCCGTCAGGCAGCACACGACGCACAGGGCTCGCCGTAGACGTTTCAACACGGCAAAGGCCCGGCTGACGCTGAGACGGCAGACGATTGTGGCTCCAAGGCTAAGCTCATAGGCACTGTCGCCGATGTTAGACGATCGCGGAGCGCCCCGGTTCACCGCGATCGTGACGTTCCGTCAGTCGGCGCGGGCGCGATCATCGGCGATGCCGTTCAGCGTCACCGCCTGCCCGATGACGTGCAGGTCGGCGCCGAACCGGCGGCGCCACAGCGCGTCGCTGATGATCACCACGCGTCCGGCGCCGGGCCGGTCTTCGCCGTCGGAAAATCCGCGCCCCAGCACCGGGCTCAATCCGAGCAGCGGCATCAGCGACGGCGTGATCGTGCTGCCGGTGTATTGCTCGGGATCGCCGCGGCCGCTCATGGTGAACGTCGCAAATCCGATCGCGCCCATCGACCGCATTGACGACGCTGAAGGTGGCCGCGGTGGCCCCCACCCCGAGGGCGAGGGTCAGGACGACAGCAGCGGTGAAAAGCGGCGACTGCCGAAGCAGACGCAGGGCGTAGCGGACGTCATTGAACATGATCACTCCGGGGGGCCACTCGACGTCGCGGAGGCCGCGCGCCCAGACCGATTGTCGCCGAGACGGCGGCGACGAATCGACTTTGTGACCAGCCGTGTGATGCGCACGTCCGGCTGAAGCCGGACGCCACGGGGATCGAGGCCGGGACACCGGTATTCGTCTGGGCTGAAGCCGGACGCCACGGGGATCTTCCGGCGAGTCAGCCTGCGCTGTCACCGTAGATTTCCCCGAACGACACGGCACGCGCGAGCCCGGTGAAGGTGCCGAGCGAGACGATCTCCTGTGCCGACTGCATGGCGGCGGTCCACGCGGTGCGCGCCAGTGCGCCGCCGACGCTGATTCGGCGCACGCCCAGCGCGGCGAGCTCCGCCACGGTGGTGAAATCGGTCCCCACCAGCACGTTGACGGGTTTCGGCGCGACCGACGTCACGAGTGCCGCGATCTGATCGGTGGCGCGGATTCCTGGTGCGAAAAGGCAGTCGGCGCCGGCCTCGGCGTACGCGGTCAGCCGGCGAACGGTCTCGGCGAGATCCGGACGGCCCCTGATGAAGCCCTCGGAGCGGGCGGTGAGCACGATGCCCGTTCCGCTGGTGTCGATCGCCTGCCGCGCCGCCCGGATCCGTTCGACGGACAGCGTGAAGTCGAACAGCGGCGTCGCCGGGTCGGCGGTGGAATCTTCGATCGAGAGTCCCGCGATGCCGGTCGCCGCCGCCGCCGCGACATTCGCGGCCACGTCCGCCGGCTCAATCGCAAACCCTCCCTCGAAGTCGGCGTTCACCGGGACGTCAACGCTGGCCGTGATCGTCTGTAGATGCGCCAGCAGCGCGGCAAGCGGGACCTGGTTGTCGCGGAGCCCGAGCGTCCAGGCAAAGCCCGAGCTCGTCGTGGCAAGCGCAGGGAAGCCGAGACGCGCGAGGAGGCGTGCGCTGCCAGCGTCCCATGGGTTGGGCATGACGAAGCATCCGGACTGATGGAGCTCGTGAAAGACGCGGGATCGATCGATGACGGCAGCCATTCCGAGAGGATAGCGCAGCCTGCCAGGATACTGGCGCCGCGGGAGGGCGACCGGGGTCTATCGCTTGACCAGCACACCGCGGACGATCGCCGACGTGAACTCGCGAGTGAGGAGATTGTGGACCCGCGCGAGACGTCGGATCGGCACCGCCTCGAAAGACGCGAACTTGAACGGGCTCTCGTCCACCAGCCGGCGGAAGCGGCGAATGGTCATCTTGTTGAGGCCGACTTCCATGAACGTCCGGTAGTCGCCGCCTTTGTAGATCGCCCGCCACTTGAGTTGCGAGCGCTCCGAGAAGAGCAGATGCGACCACGGGAAGACGGAGAAGAAATGGCCGCCGAGGGGGTGATACCAGGTCGGACCGAACGAGACCAGCACCTTGCCGCCGGGCTTCAGGAGTGCGGCCATGCGCCGCAGGATGTCGGCGGGGTCGTCGAAGTGCTCGAACGAATCGAGTGAAATGATCGTGTCCACTTCGCCGTGGTATTCACTGGCGAACAGACACTTCTCTGACATCCCCCGCGCCTCGGCGTGTGCCTTGGCCATGTCCAGCCACTTCTCGCGAAGCTCGAGACCGATGACCTTGAGCGCCCCGCGTTCGGCGGCTTCAACGGCTTCCTGGCCGGTGCCTGACCCGAAGTCGAGCACCGTCTTGCCGCGGACCTCGTCCCAGACTCCCGGACCGATAAGCACCTCGAGCTTGCTTTTTCCGGCGTACGCGGTGGCTTCGGGATAAGCGACTTCGCCATGGCGGCTCACCCAGTTGAGCACCATGACCCCCAGGTCTCCCCGTCCGATACGCATCTTCAGACCTTTGCCACGAGTGCGGCCGCGAAGGACGATCAGTCCCCCGCAACCCGGTTATTGCAGCGATTTGCACCGGGTGGACCGTGCACCCGCCCAGTAGACCGCGGCTCTGCAAATAACGTGCGAACGGGCGAGTAATCGGGATTGGGAGGCGTAGGGCCGATGCCCTAGGCGCAGAAGCCCGTTACCCGGTTTTGGCCGTCTTGGCGTCTTTCCGCGCCTGGATTTTGATCTTGCGCTGCGTCTGCTGCCAGATGTCCTTGACGATGTCGCCGCGGCGGCCGCGGGAGGCGGCGATCTTGGCCAGGGTGTCGATGTCGATCCGCGTGAGCTCGCCGAACCGTCGTCCGCTCGGCGCCTCCGCGTGCAGTCCCAGAGGCACCACGACATCCGCGGCGCTGCCCGCCTGACCCTGTCGATCGAGCTCGTCGATGAACAGGTCCCAGATGTGTTCCGGGGCGACGGGCCGGGATGGGTCCGTCATTACGCGTACCCGCGTGCCGCGCCAACAGGCCGGTCAGAAGTGGCGGGTATGTTGTTCACGAGATGCCCAGAGTAATCGGTGTCATCGCGGGCGGATTGTACCAGACTCTGCCGGGGATGTGACGGGAAGTGCGACAACAGACGGGGAGTCCGGTTTCGCCTGGCCACGCCCGTGATGGACGGGTGCGCTTCTGGACTTCCGATTCGTGGACTGTCTATGAGGCCCGCGTTCGCCAGGCCCATGCGCGGCGCACGATCAGCCACGCAGCTGACAGGATAGCGCTCCAGAGAACGAGAAACGGAAGCGCCCGTAGAAGAGACAACACCGCCGACGTCAGGCTCTCGAACGCGGAGGCCAGGCCGTCTGCGGCGGCGATGCGCACCTGGCTGCCGAGCGACAGCGGGCCCGGGCTCAACCCCGCCTTCCGCTCTTCCTCGACATCGAGCGTCAGCGTGGCATAACCGACCCGCCGTCCGATGTTGACACTCTCAGCGTCGAGGCGTTCGATGTCCACCCGCACGCGCGCCAGTTCACGCTCCACCTCCAGGACCTCCGAGAGCTTCGCGGTACGAATCCTCAGCAGCTCCGTCATGCGGAGCTCGGTGGCACGGGCGCTCCTGAGGCGCACGTCCAGATCGATCAGCTGATCGGTGACGTCCTCCGCACCTTGCGTGTCCTGTGTGACCTGGCCCAGCGCGCGAAATCCGTCGGCCGCTTGCCCCAGGCGATCGGACGGGATCCGGAGCGTGCCGTGAAGGGCGCGGGCCGCGCCCGGCCCGCTCATCACCGTCATCTTGTCCACGAAACCACCGCTCGCGGCGACGATCCGCTCCACCGCCGGCCGGACGCCGCTGAACTCGTTGGTCACGATCCGCAGCGTCGCCGTCCGGACAATCGCGGGCATCCTGGCCGGATTCTGGGTCGTCTGTCCCGGGCGTGCCGGCGCAGACGATTCATCCCTGAAACGGATGGAATCGTCTTTGAAACTGAGGCTCTGCGCGGTGCCATGCGTCAGCTGACGGAACGAGGCGGCACCGTCCGGCTCGGCTGGAGCAGTGATGTAACTTCTTTCCTGCGTCGCTTGCGGGCTCCAGGTGACGGCCGACCTCTTCAGATCGCGCCTGACCGGCGCAAAAAATGCGAACACGGCGACGACGACGGCCGCGACGGCGATGCCAGCTGCAGTACGGCGGACGGGGAGCCACGCCGGGAATCGGCTCCCGAACACTCGGGTTCGCCCGCGGTCCGGCGCTCGGAGCGATGCCGGCGCGCCCTCGACGTGCCACGTCCCGACGTCGGTGGCAAGCCGGCGGTGGCCGGCGGCGAACACCTGACAGGCCCCGCAGAGCGCGAGGTGGGCTTCGATGCCGCTGCGCAACGCGGCCGTGCCCTCGCCGTCCAGGTATTCCATGATTTCCTCCGGCGTCGGCGAATGGATGTCGTCAGCGGCCGCCATGGGTCGTCCTCACTGCATGCGATGCTCGGTTTTCGAGTGCCGATTTCAGGGCCTCACGGGCGCGGAACAATTGGGACCGTACCGTGTTCAAGGGGGTCCCGCGCACGCCGGCGATTTCCTGGTAGGAGAGGCTCTCGTATTCCCGCAGCATCAGGATCTCGCGAGCGTCCGCGTCCAGAGTGGCAAGTGCGGCGCGGACCCAGATGCTCTGGTCCGGACTGAAGGGCGTTTGATCGACCGGGTCGGCGTCGAGGGGTTCCGTGACGCGGTAGCCCGCCTTGCGATGGTCGGCGAGCAGGACGTTGTAGGCGATGCCGAACAAATACGATCGAAAGGTGCCGCTCTGGCGGTAGCGCGCCACGCCTTCCAGCACCGCGACGAAGGTGTCCTGTGCCAGTTCCTCCG
The DNA here is from genome assembly GCA_039930925.1 of Acidobacteriota bacterium. GTDB lineage: Bacteria > Acidobacteriota > Vicinamibacteria > Vicinamibacterales > 2-12-FULL-66-21 > JALZOC01. Next base: position 9,315 of record JBDTSX010000099.1, read on the forward strand.
CGATGTCAGACCTTGGCGTCCGGCGGCGGAAGAACTGCCACACCGGCTGCCGATAGCGGTCGAACAGACTCTCGAATGCTGCCCGCGACCCCTGCCGGGCTTCCGCGATCAACGCTTCGTCGCTGAGCATATGTGCATCCGGTCAGCAGGGGAGTGTCTCGAGACCGCAGAAAGTTCCCGAGCGCCACTGCACCCGCATCCGGCTGGCACAGGCGACGGTGGATGGGCCCGGCAGTCGGTCGGAAACCGCCCACGGCGTCCGGCGCCAGGGGGAGTGACGGTGTTGCGAACGCGACGGCTACTTGCGTGACGCGGCCGCCCCGGGCCGGGTCAGATTTTCAGCCAGGAACAGCCCCGATTTGCCGCCGCTGACGACGTCGAGATCGCCGTCTCCGTCGATGTCCACCACCCGCAGCTGCAGCCCGCCGCCGGCCCGGCTGCCGTAATCGATGATGTGGCGGACCCATTCAATGCGAATTCGACCGGGCCAACCCGGTCGATGTCGTGCTCGGTCCACGCGCCCCCACTCCTGCCGGGATTCTTCAGCCAGAGGATCCGCCGATCGAAGCAGGCGATCTGAATCACATCCACGAACCCATCGTCGTCCACGTCGAGCGGGAGATCGCTGAAGTTGTCGACGTAGGTGCGGAACCGGCAGCCTAGATTTTCCTGACGAAGACCACGGTGTTGTCCACCGCCTGTCCCTGCTGATCGACACCGGTCTGATGCACGGTGAGGGTCCTGCCGTCAGCCGAGAGCGTCCCGTTGTAGGTCATGACGACCTTGCCGGCTTTCTTGTCCACTCGCGTCCGAACGTTGCCCTGGGTGGACATCGCGACGGTGTCGAAGGGGAGGCCGGCGACGGGATAGTCCTTGCCGTCGGTCTTCGCGGTGAACGCCTCGCGGGAGGTCTGGCCGTCGGGCGCCACGAGGTCCGACAGGTATTTCAGGCCGTCCGGCGTGCTCTCGAACGTCAAGACCAGGCTCTTCGGACCGGTCCCCTGCGAAAACTTCGACTGCGCCGGGTCGAGTGTCCAGGTTCCAATCAACCGGTCCGCTGCCTGCGCGCCGGCACGCACGCTCGTGGCCACGACGAGACCGACCCCGATGATCACGGCCGCCCACGCGATCTGATGTACTCGCATCATCTGCCTCCTGTGCGTCGACTCCGAAGCGCTTCGGCGTCAATCTCCTTTTTTCTGATTCGCGGTCTTCTCTCCAACCGGTGGCAGGGTTCGGAGAAACGTGTAGATGGCGTGCAGGTCTCCGTCGGCCATCTTGCCGTAGACCCGCGGCATCACCTCTTCGATGGTGGATCCATTCGGACGCTTGTGCTCGCGAATCGCGGTCAGGAATTGCTGCTCGTTCCAGCTGCCGATCCCGATCGGCGTGATGTTCGCCGCTCCCGGAGGCGGTCCGCCGCCTCCCTTGAAGTCGATGCCGTGGCAGCCGCGGCATCCGGCGGAGCCGACCAGGTACTCTCCCGTCGCCCTCACATCGGCCGCGTCCGGCGGCGTTGCGAAACGGACGTTCGCATGATCGATGCGGGCCCCACGCCACCCGCGCTTAGCCTTTCGAACGTTTGT
>JBDTSX010000100.1:0-10896 GCA_039930925.1 Acidobacteriota bacterium
AGCCCGATGCACGGAACGCCATTGGACGTCGGACAACGCCGCCTCGCGATCGATGACGTTGCCGAACACGTCGAACATCCGTGAGAGGATTCCCTTACCTACGGGAGCTCGCAACGGCCCGCCCGAATCCTCCACCGCCATGCCGCGCGCGAGACCTTGCGTGGGCGTCAGGGCAATCCCGCGCACGTGACGCGCATCACGGTGCGCGAGCACTTCGATGACGATTCGCCCGTTGTCCCCAGCGCGCAGCACCGAGTAGATCGGCGGCAAATGCGAGTCGAACCGAACATCGACGACACTGCCGCGCAGTGACACGACGACCCCGACGTTGGACAAAGGGGCGGTGGGCGCCGTGCCTGGCGCTGATCCATCGTCAGTCTCGGTCAGGGGCACACGCTTTCTCCGCCAAGGGGTTGCCGTTCAGGCTTCGCTCCAGCCGCGCTCTCAGTTCTGCACCACGGAAAACGGCTGCGCCGGGCGGCATTTCCGACCACACCCCTCTTCCGTGGGATCCTCTCTGCCCACGATGGAGAGCGCCCGCATGCCCGGGCCAGACGGCCACGGACGTGCCAGGGGCCGATGTGCCTGCCCTCGTTCGTGTCTCTGAGGATGGTATTGCGATTTGTGCCATGACGAACCTCATCCGCAATGAGCCGGTGTGATCGCCCGAATCATCGCCAAGTCATTGCGACGGGACCGAGGTTCAGGCAAGGGCGCTGAGGGCCCATCAACAACGCTAGCCCGTCGTGAACATGGAGATTGTTCAAAATGGCACACACGTGTCGGTCACCATGGCGAGCCGAACGCCACGCTCGCCGAAGCGGGTGGCCCTCCGCGGCCGGGCGAGGTAGCCATTCGTGAAGTTCCTCTTCGCACTGCTTCTCGTTCTCCACGGGCTCGTTCATCTCATCGGCAGCGTGAAGGCGTTCGGCGTCGCCGACCTTCCGCAGCTGACGCAGCCGATCGCCGTGCCGCTGGGCCTCCTTCAACGACTGGTGCGTATCCGCACCGGGGCGCGCTGATCGATCAATTCCCATAACTCCGGCAACCGTCCCGCCGAGCGGGAAGCGTGCGCGTGGGACGCACGGGTGACGCTTCACTCATCACGCAACGCCACGAGAGGATCGATCCGGGACGCGCGGCGGGCCGGCAGATAGCTCGCGAGGAGCGCCACGGCGATCAGCACGAACGAGACCGCCGCATACACCGCGGGATCCGTCGGGCGGACGTTGAAAAGCAGGGTCGTCATGGAGCGGCTGAGGAGCACGGCCCCAGCCAGGCCCAGCACGACGCCGACACCCCCTTTCCACAACCCCTGTCGCAGAATCAGACCGGCAATCTGCTCCCGCGATGCGCCGATGGCGCTGCGCACGCCAATCTCACGCGTCCGCTGCGACACGTCGTAGGCCAGTACGCCATAGATGCCGAGGGCCGACAGGAACACGGCCAGGCCGGCAAACGCGGCCAGCAACAGCATCACGGCGCGACGGGTGTCGAAAGACGAATCCACCGCGTCCTGCAGGAGGCCGACGTCAAACAGTGGACTCGCGGGATCGATGGCGCGCACTTGGTTGCGCAGGGCCGACACCGCGTCGGCCACCGGCCGGCTGGTCCGCAGGAACAGCGTCAATCCGGCCGGTCGTCCTCCCTGCATGAGTTGATAGATGAAAGGGTTTCCGCTCTTCTCCTCGACCCCATTGTGCGGCACGTCTTTCACGACTCCGACGATCACGGGCCAGTCTTCCGGTTTGGCCGGCCGACCGCTGAAGGCGAACTTTCCACCAACGGCAGATCCATTCGGGAAAAACTTGCGCGCGAAGCTCTGATCGACGACGAACAGCCGCCGGCCGGGAGCCAGATCCGCTTCTTCGTAGAAGCGGCCTTCCACCAGCTTCAGCCCCAGCGTTTCGGCATACGCGGGCGTCACGATCACCCGGTACGCGCCCGGCTGCGGCGAACCTGGCGGCAGGGTGCCGTTCTCCAGGGTGAACGCGTTGATCGGCAGTCCACCTTGAAAGGGCGTGGAAAAGGACATCGCCACCGACGTCACGCCCGGAATCTCTTTCATCGCCTGCGACAGGCGTTCGCGAATCGAGTTGGCGGCGTCGTCGCTGGCGCGATGTTCCCGCGTCAGCGCGATGCGCGCGGTGACCACGTTGGTCGGCTCGAGCCCGGTATCCACGTTCAAGGCCTCGGCGAAGCTGTGGATCAGCAGACCGGCACCAGTCAGCAGCATCAACGCCACCGCGACCTGGGCCACCACGAGGACGCTGCTGAGCGCGCGCACACCGCGGCTCGACGACGCGCCCCGTGAGTTGCTCTGGATCACCGCCGCCAGATTCGAGCGCAGGATGTGAAATACCGAGATCAGGCCGATCAGCAGGCCAACCACGACGGTGACCGCGACGGCGAATGCGAGTACGCGCCAGTCGAGCGACGCCGGCAGCGACTGGGGCAGCATCCTCGCGAGGTAGGAGTTCGTCATCCGCAATGTTCCCCAGGCCACGCCCATCGCCAATAGAGCGCCGAGAGAAGTCACCAGCAGGCTTTCCATGAGGAGCTGCCGGGCAATCGTCACGCGAGTGGCGCCGAGCGCGGATCGAATGGCGAGCTCGGACTGGCGGCCGTTGGAACGTACGAGCAGGAGATTCGCGACGTTGACGCAGCCGATGAGCAGCACGAACGCGACGCCGCCCTGCAGCAGCATCAGCGTCGGCCGCACCGGCTGGACGCGCTGGTCCTGCACCCCGCCGACGTTCATCGTCATGCCGGAGCGCTCCGCGAAGGCCTTCAACGGTGGTGGTCCCGCGTCGACGTAACGCTTCTCCAGGACCTTCGCCTCGGCGTCCGCCTGGCCCGCGGTGACACCCGGTTTGAGGCGTCCAAACAGCTCGATACCCACGCCGTAGCGGCCCTGGGGATTCTCCGCGGCCGCGGGCCAGCTCAACGGCACGACGAACTTCATCCGTGCGTCGAAGGCTTCCAAGTCCCGGGGCGCCACGCCGATCACCTTGTACGGTTCATCGTCGATTCGCACCTCCTTGCCGAGCACCTCCGGACTTTCCTGATATTGCGTACGCCAGTAGGACTGCGTAAGCACAATGACCTTGTCGGCGCCCGGCGTGTCCTGCTCCTTCGTGAAGAAGGTGCCGAGCAGGGGCTTCAGCCGCAGGATGGTGAAGATTTCGGCGGTCATCCGAACGCCGGGAGTACGGACGACAGAATCCTTTTCTCCGACCAGGCCGTAAAAAAACGTCCACAGCCCAAGGCGCTCGTAGGAGGTCGCGTTCTGCGAGTAATCGAGGTAGAACGGGACGTTGGCCGGCATGTGATTGAGGCCGGCCTTCACCGCGGACGAGTACAACTCCACAATCCGCTCCGGCTCCGGATACGGCAGCGGCTTCAGCATCAGCGAATAGACGGACGAGAAGATCGCCGTCGTGACGCCGATGCACAGCGCCAGCGTGATGAGCGTCGTGGCGGTGATCCGCTTGGACTTCGACAGGAGACGGACACTCTGACGAAAGTCCGCAAGGGAGCCGGTCAGGATGCCGGCAGACGGCGCCGCTGAGGCGTGGGGCGGTGAGATCATCGTGGAAAGTCTCGGATCCGATCGAATTGGCAACGGGATGGTATGCGAGCGGAGCCGTTCCTGTCGATACGGCACTCCTCTGGCCCGGCAGAGAGAGATGCGAGCTCGCATCCCGACCTCCAGGTGCTGCCGGCCGCTGCTCAGCCGCGCACTGAGGACGACCCTCGTCGAATTGTCCAGCGGTCTAACTCTTCGTTGTGCGTCCGTGGGTCATGAGCAGGTGGTCATGTCCAGGACGCCGGTCAAACTGGGCGGCCATATAGGCCTGACACAACACCACGAGATGCTGTCTCAGATTCCGAACCATCGCGGCCGATGCTCCCGACTCGAGGACGTAGCGCGTTGCCCCCGCCATCGCGGCAAACATCAGGTCGATGGCGAACTTCGCCGGCGGTGATTCGATCTCCGGCGCCGTCTGAAGCATGGCGTCCAATGCTTTCCGAGAGCGCTGGCTGACGCGTGTGACCAACGAGAATGGTGGTGCTGAGCGTCGTAGCGGTGCGCGAGCGATCGGGTCTCGTGGCCGAGTATCGACAGTACTGGAGAGAGGCGCTTGGCATTTCCATTCTCACGCCCGCCGGATACGTCCTGGTGCTGCTGGCGATGCGGCAGGCGAGCGTCAGCCACGTGGCTCCGGCGCGCGAAGTGTCGATGCTGATTGGCGCGTGGTTCGGGACGCGGTTTCTCGGCGAGGGTAATCCTGTCCGTCGCATCGGCGGCGCGGCGCTGATCGGTCCCGGTATCGCTGCGCTCGTCCTCGGATGATGATCACTCGTCAGCGTTCAGCAGGGAGATCGAGCAGGCCCCGGGCTTCACGCAGATCGACCATGTCAAAGCCCTCCTCGAAACGCACGTAGATAGGACCGATCACATCGTGCGCCGGCGCGGGCCTGGCCCGGCCACCACGGAGACGAGCCAGGCTCATGGCTGCGCGCAGTTCCAGTGACAGCGCTTCCTGCCGGCGCGCGATCGCGAGCGCGTGCTCGAAGCACGTTTCGGCTGCCTCCACGTCGGCACTGTCTCGCGCAACGCTCAGCAACCGCTCTCCCCGGAGGCGATGAATCTCGGCCTCGTACATGTGCTCGCCCGTCGACTCGGCGAGCGCCAACGCTTCGTCGAGGATGCCGAGCCCCTGGTCCTCCCGATCCGTGGGTGGGCATGCTTCGGCCAGCAGCGCGAAAAAGTGCGGCTGCATCAGCCGCGCGCCCGTGTGCTGCCAACCCGCCAAGCCCTGACGCATCTCCTCAGCAGCCTGTTCGTCATTGCCTCGACCACTCAGCGCCCACCCTCGCACAATCTGGGCCATCGCCCCGTAGAACACCAGCCCATGCTCGTCGGCCAGCGCCATCGCCGAGTCTGCGAAATGCTGCGCCATCGGCCGTTCGCGGCGAAGCTGATGAAAGACCGCGGCGAATACGAGCGCATGCGCCAATCCATGGGGTTGCGAAAGATCGCGGGCGAGTGCAACCGCTTCCTCAATCCGGACGAGAGCGCGATCGGGCTGGCCAATGAACCAGTGACACCAGCCAGCGAAACACCGCACGGCCACGCCTAGATTGAGTGCATCGACGAAGCTGTTGTCGTGATCCTGGGCAGGATCGTATAGCGCCAGCGCTCTGTCGAAATGTTCCAGCGCGAGACGAAAGTTGCCTTGGTGCGTGCTCGTAATCCCCATCGCCCAATGGCCCCGCATTGCAACACCCGGATCAGGGACGCGCTCCGCGAGCGCCAGGAACTCGCCGGCCAGTTCCCAGGCCGTCGACAGCTCGGCCTTCACCACGTGGAATGTCCACAGTCCCCAAAAGACGTGCGACAGCTCCGTCGTCGTGCCAAGTCGTTGACACAGCCTGCGCGCTTCGAGGTAGACGCTCCCGACTTCCGGTGTCGCGTACCCTTCCGTCGCAATCAGCGGGACACCGAGCGCGATCCGCAGCCGGAGTTCCTGCCGCGCGCGCTCGTCCGTGTCCGGCAACCTCGCCAGCAGCTCCAATCCTTGCCGCGAGACGGCGATCGCCTCCCGGTAAGCCGACCGGTGCATGGCGTTGACGGCAGCCTGCTCAAGATATCGCGCCGCCCGTTCGTAGTCGGCGGCCTGCTCGAAGTGCATCGCCAATTCCGCCGCGAATTCAGTCGCGCGCTCTCCGTGCAATGCCTCGCTTCGCAGCCCGACGCGTCGGTGCAGCTGCATGCGCCGTGACGCCGACATCCTGCCGGAAAAAACCTGCCGATAGAGGGCGTGCACGAAACCGAACCTTCCCACGGCCCGCCCGTCGGGAAGGAGCTCGACGCCGAGCTCTCTGATGAATTGGTGACGCCGGCTTAACTCCTCACAGCGGACCTCCACATCGATCAGATCGTCGTCCAGCGCTGCCGACACCGCGACCAGTGAAAACTCGGCGCCCGCGACACTCGCCGCTTCGAGAAGGCGCTGATCTTGTACGTCGAGACGATCGATCTGCGTGTCGATCAGTTGTCGGATGGACTCTGGGACGGCGACCTTGATGGTGTTGAGCGTAGCCGTCAACTGCCAGCCCTCTTCATGCGGCTCGATACACCGTTCGGCGATCAGGTGGTCGATCATGTTCACCATGAAGAGCGGATTCCCCTCGGTCCGTTCGTGGATGAGCGTCGCAAGCTCAGCGGGGAACCCGTTTTCGGGGAATCTGACGGCGAGGTGCTGTGCCACAGCCTCCGTGGTCAGATATTCGAGCGGCAGCTCCTCGCATTGCCGCCTCGCAACCAGCTCCTGCTTCACGGTTTTGAGAGGGTGCCGGCTCGCGATCAATTCCGCCGGCCGGTAGGTCCCAACGACCATCAGGCGCGCCGCCCGACGCCGGCGGGCGACGTATGAGATCAAGTCCAGCGTCGAGAAGTCGCTCCAGTGGAGGTCTTCCAAGACGAGGACCAGCGCCGATTGTGCCGACAGTGCGTCGAGCACCTCACCCATTTCCCGCAGCATCCGCTCGCGTGTCGCGCCGGGTGCCTCGCGTGCGAAGAGTTCTCGATCTCCCGAGGTCACCAGGGAGGGCATCTGCTGCAGCCACATCGGCGCGTGCGCGCGCAGCACATCGACAATCCGCGCATCCTCGCGGCACAACTGCCGAATCGCCTCGAGAACGGGCAAGTACGCCTCGCTCATCCCGTATTGCTCCAGGCATTGTCCGCAGCAGATCCGCACGCTACGGTCGAGAGCGACGCTGCGCGTGAACGTTTCAAGCAGCGTCGTCTTGCCGATGCCCGCCTCTCCCGTCACGAACACCACCTGGCACTCGCCTCCACGCGCCTTGTCCAGCCAGCTGTGCATGCGCGACATCGCGTGCTCCCGCCCGGGAAGCGCGGTCAGCGGGGGCATCAAGCCGTCGATCGGCTCATCGACGGTCGTGGTGCCGGCAGGTGCCCGGGCACTGCCCACAAACGCGTCTCGGGTTGCACCGGTCAGGTCGAGTGCGGCCGAGAGCGCGCGCACGGTTTCGACATGAGGCCGCCGTCGTTCCCCTCGCTCCAGTGCGCTGACGCCATGCACCGAAAGGCCCGCAATCGTCGCGAGCTCTTCCTGGGTGTAACCCGCAGCCTCGCGAAGTGCTTTCAGCCGCGCGCCGAATGACGCCGGAGGGCCAGGCTTCATAGCCGCGATCTTATACCCGGGGTGTACGGGCATCGTACGGGTTCTGTGCGGGTATTGTCGGTGGGCGGGGCTTCGTGCGAACCGCACACTGGCCCATGCGCACCGGACGGGGACCTCAACCTTTGTCCCCCGAGCTGCCGGATCCAGTTGAATCGTCGGCCGGGCGCGTCCGGAAGGAGCCTCTCGCCCGTCCGGCAGGGGCAGTCATCCGAGCGAAAGAGATCTGCAGAAATCTCCTATAGAGAACAAGAGCCGTCTGCCCAGTCGTCGTCGGTTCACTGACCGGGCACGTGCCGCATGGGCACTGACCCGGCGGATCGTGATCGACAGGTGTCATCGTCGCCACGACGTCCCGAATCTCTTTCTCCGCGACGACAGCAGTCTCGTGACCTCCGGCGCAGCCAGCCGACGATGACGATTCAGGCGCGCCCATTTCGGGCGGGCGAAAACATCGCGCGGGTCGCCAAGCGCGAGAGTTCTGACTCACCTCCACTCTCGCGGGCTCCCGGTCGTCGACTCCTTGATTAAGCCCCCGTCCGATCCGTACCTGTAATCTGTGCCGGTCCTTCCCATTGTGACAACTCAGGAATCCCGCCGCACACTCGTCGCGCCGACCACGCCGATCAACGTGCTCGACACCGGCCGGGCGGCGCTGCATCGTGGCGACTGGCGGGCGGCCCGTCTGGCGTTCGAAGTGTCGCTGGAGACCGAGGAGAATCCCGAGGCACTCGAAGGCCTGGGGCTGGCCGCCTGGTGGCTCAATCTAGCCGACGTCGTGTTCGACGTCCGTGAACGCGCGTATCGCATCTATCGTGAGCGGGGCGATGGCCTGGGAGCGGCGCGGATGGCCGTATGGCTCGCGTGGGACACGGCGGCGTTCCGGGGCGAGCAGGCGATCGCCAACGGCTGGCTCCGACGAGCGCATCATCTGCTGGAGGGCCGTCCGGATGCGGCAGAACATGCAGGGCTTGCGTTGCGGAGCGCGGTCGTCGCTCTGATCGATGATCGAGACCCGGAACAGGCGGAACAACTCGCATCTGAAACCGTGCGAATTGGACAGGCGCTCGGCGCGGCGGACTACGAGATGGTCGGACGCGCGCTGCACGGCTTTGCGCGCGTCACGGCCGGCAGCGTCGAAGAGGGACTCCAGGAATTGGACGAGGTCAATGCCGCGGTGCTGGCTGGCGAGATGACCGATCGGGTGCTGATCGGCCTCGCCTGCTGCTACCTGATTGCCGCCTGTGAGTGCATCCGGGATTGCGAGCGCGCGGTGCAATGGTGCGATCGTCTCAAGGCGTTTTGCGCGAAGTGGGGGCTCCGGCCGCTGTTTGCCGTGTGCCGCACCCAATACGCGTCGGTATGCATGTGGCGCGGGGCATGGGAGGAAGCCGAACGGGAGCTGACCTCCGCCGCCGATGAGCTCGCGGCGTCTCGCCCAGCCATGACCGGGGAGGGACTGCTGCGCCTCGGAGAATTACGCAGGCGCCAGGGGAAGCTCGACGAAGCCATGGCGCTGTTCGAGGGCGGCGGATCCCATCCGCTCGCTTCGCTTGGGCGCGCGAGCGTGATCTTCGATCGCGGCGATTTCAACGGCGGCGCCGATCTCGCGGAGCGGCACCTCCGCCGTCTGCCAGCACAGAATCGAATCGAGCGCGCAGCTGGGTTGGAGTTGATGGTCCGCGCTCGCGTCGAGCAGGGCCGGACGGACGAGGCCATGGATGCGGTCGCCGAGCTTCACGCCATCGCGAACAAGGCGCGGACGGGACCGCTGCGGGCCTCGGCAAGTCTCGCGGCCGGTCTCGTGGCTGGCCGATTGGGCGATCCGGCCACCGCGAGAACGCATCTGGAGGACGCGGTCGATCTCTTCACGGAGAGCGGTGCGCCGTTTGAGACCGGTCGCGCACGCGTGGAACTCGCTCGGGTGATGGGAACGCTCGGGCGCCAGGAAGCCGCGGTGCACGAGGCCCGCCGCGCGATCGAAGATCTGACATCTCTCGGCGCCAGCCTGGAGATCGTTCGCGCCCGCGGGGTGCTCGAGACGCTGATCGGGAGCGCTGCCGCCAAATCTTCCCGGCTCGAAGACAGGAAGGGCCTGACGCCTCGAGAAATCGAGATCCTTCGCCTGATCTCGACCGGTCTGAACAATCACGCCATTGCCGAGCGGCTCTTCATCAGCGAGCACACCGTCCACCGGCACGTCGCCAACATCCTCACCAAACTGGACGCATCATCCCGATCGGCGGCCGTCGCACACGCCGGCCGCCTCGGGTTGCTGTAGAGGCCCGTCCGGGAGCGCGTCTGCTGCGGAGAGTTTCTCTCCGCATGGCCCGACCGGGCCATTTTGATCCGATGCCGCAATATGACCCGAACCGGTGAAGCAGGACGTCTCGCCACTTGTTAGATTTCTCCTGTCAAGGGGCGGGCGACAAAGCACCGTGCTTGCCCGCCGTAATCTCATCTCTTTTCTTGTCGGGAGACACTATGAAGTTCAGACGATTCGCGATGCCGCTTGGATGTTCCCTGGCCGGCGCTCTCCTGGTCATGAGCTGTTGGCCATCGCGCGCACTGGCGCAAGATCACGACGCCCACATGACGACGTCACAGCATCCGACCCAGACAGCGGACCAGAGGAGGCAGGGCAACGCCTTGGTAAAACTTGTCCGTGACGCAACCGAACGCTTCCGGGATGTGTCGGTGGCCGAGAATGAAGGATATGGTCTCCTCTTCGGCTGCGTGAGCGGAGGGGACTACGGGGCGATGGGCCTCCACTTCGTGAACTTTCCGCTCGTCGCGGATGGCAAGATCGACGCCGCCGCGCCAGAGATTGTGCTCTACGAGCCGACGTCGAACGGGCGCCTGCGGATTACCGGCGCGGACTTCGTGGTGTTAGCGGCCGACTGGGATAAAACCCATACCAGTGCGCCTGAGCTCAACGGACAGCTCTTTCATTTCTTCGAAGCCCCCAATCGCTTCGGGCTCCCCCCGTTCTACGCACTGCACGTCTGGGCGTGGAAGGACAACCCCAACGGCACGTTCACGAACTGGAATCCCAGCGTGTCGTGTGACGGATTCAACGGGCGAAACCCATGATTCGAGGCGCGCACGCATGGCGGTGCTCTCGACTTGCCAGAGTGCCTTTCGACGAACGAGGGATCATGAACACCGAAACACCGATCATGAAGAAGCGACGAGTGGCGACGATGTTCGGAGGCTTTGGGGTTGCGCTGCTGTTCGCCTCGGTGGTCATTCCAGCCGCTGCGCAGACGCCGGCCCATGTCATGGAGAATCTCAGCACGGCGAAGTGGGGTCCCGCGCCGCCGCTGCTGCCGGCCGGTGCCCAGATCGCCGTGCTCGCGGGAGACCCGACCAGGGCGGGACTCTACACCGTCCGCCTGAAGTTCCCCGCGAACTACGACATTCCGGCTCATTCGCACCCAACCGACGAGAACGTCCTGGTCATCTCGGGGAAGCTGTTCGCGGGGATGGGTACGAAGCTGGACAGGAAAGCCGGAATGGGCCTCGATGTGGGCGGATTCGCCCTGATGCCCGCGAACGCCAATCACTTCGCTTACACGGAAGGTGAAACCACCATCCTGCTTTACGGTCGGGGACCAGTTGAATTCACATACGTGAACCCCGCCGACGATCCCCGCGCGAAGGCCTCAACCAGCCACCAGTA
>JBDTSX010000101.1:0-10850 GCA_039930925.1 Acidobacteriota bacterium
GACGAAATAATGGCATTCCAGTCACTCTCCTTGCTTCGGCCCGCACGATGGCTTAGGGCTTTACCTAACACGGTAGCGTATGGCTTCAGTCACGTGGCGTCCGGCTTCAGCCAGATCACGGGAGCGTATGGCTTCAGCCAGATCACAGGAGCGTATCGCTTCAGTCACGTGGCGTCCGGCTTCAGCCGGACGTGCCCATAGAACCAACGAGACGTCACAGATCGCGCGCCGCGGGCCAGCCGCTCACGCTGGTCGCCGCGCGAACCGCGCGCACGATCGCGTCGGCTATCAGGTCGGCGGCGAGCGCTCCCAGCACGGTCAGCTGCAGATCCGGCCGCTGAATCTTCGCGGTCGAGACGGCGAACAACTGATCGCCATCGCCGGTCGTGTGATACGGCCGAATCGCCCGCCCCGCGCCGCAGTTGGCCATCATCGCCAGCTTGGTAAGAGCGGTCTTCTCGAGGCCCACATTCGTCGCGACCACCGCCAGCGTCGTGCTGTGCAGCGCCTCGTCCTGCAGGGGCGCGCCGGGACGGCCGGTCACGATCGAGCGCATCACCTCGACGCTGTCGGCAAAACCGCCGCCGGGTGTCCGCGCGCCCGCCACGATCCGGCCGCTCTGCCAGTCGCGCACGTCGCCGGCGGCGATGACGACGGCGAGCGCGCCGATGACGACGTCGCCGAGCGTCAGGCTCGCGGTGCCGAGTCCGCCCTTCATGCCGCCGAAGCCGCGCCCGCGATGCATCTTGCCGACCGTCGCGCCCGCTCCCGCGCCGACGTTGCCCTCGGCAACCGGATCGGTCGAGGCGGCGACGCACGCCTTGTACGCCGCGTCGGCGTCCGGTCTGATTTTCGGATCGCCAACCGCCAGGTCGTCGATCACCGCCGAGACGACAATCGGAATGCGCAGGTCGGCCGTCCCCCAGTCGAAGCCCAGATGCCGCTCCTCGAAGTAGCGGAGCACGCCGCCGGCCGCAGGCAGGGCGAAGAGGCCGCCGCCGGTCAGGAACAACGCATGGATGCGCTCGACCGGGCTGACCGGCTGCAGCATCACCACCTGCGATTCGCCCGGAGCGGAGCCGTTGTAGTCAACGCCCGCGGCGGCCGCGGCATCGAACAGGATCGCGGTGCAGCCGGTCGGCCGGCGCGAGTCGGTGAAGTGCCCGACCGTGATTCCCGGGACATCGGTGAGTGAGCCGGCGCCGGTGACAGGCCGCTGCGCTGCCTGCCGCGCGCCTGAAGCGGCAGCCGCACCGAGTGTGAGCGTGAACTCCCGCCGTGTGTATGTCCCCACCGGAGTGCCTCGCTGTTTCACGATACTCCGTCACCGCATCTCACCGCCCCTGGCTCCGGGTGCGGATCTTCCGCCTGAAGCCGGAAGCCACGAGAACCATGACGAGCGGAAGCCACGGGCTCAGCACAATAAAACTCGTGGCTTCCGCCTTCAGGCGGAAGATCCGCCTGCGAACCGACCCTAGGTCGCCAGCGCATGATCGATCGGAAACGGTTGACCGCTCCACGCACGCACAGAAGTCCAAGGCTGGGGAGGCGCCGACCAGAACTCGTCGGACGGTTCAAGCCCCAGCGGCAGGAATCCCACCGCGCACAGATAAAGGCTGCCGGTCGAGATGTAGGCCTCGCCGACGCCTGGCTGATGCCCGCAAAAGCCGATGCGGAGCCATCCGTCCGCGTCAAAGGTGCCGGGCGCGTCGAGCGACCGCCGAATCACCGCGGTCAGTGCGCCGCGCACCTGCGCCGGGGAAACCCCATCGGCCAGTCCGTGGTGAAGCGCCTGCCGGGCGAGCAGCTGGAACGCGCCGCACCGGTAGGCGAGCGAACGGCCGATCGCCGGAAAGCTCCCATCCGGCGCGATCAGGCGCTCGAGGATGGCCCCGTACCGCCGGGCACGCTCCTCGACGCGGGTGGACAGCTCCTTCCAGGCCGGCAGCTCGTCCCGGCAGGCGTCGAGCACGTCGAGCAGCATCGGATGGATGACGAAGCTGTTGTAGTAGTCCCAATGAAAGGCCGGACCGTCGCCGTAGAGCCCGTCGCCCTTGTACCACTGGTCGTGCTGGCGGAGCGCGTAGTCCACGCGCATCCGATCCCAGCTGGCACCGAGCTTCGCCAGCGCAGCCTCGACGGTCGCGGAAAACAACAGCCAGTTGTTGAAGGGCGGGGCAATCGCGCGGGTCGATTCGAGCGCGCGGATCAGATTGGCCCTGGCGACGGGATCGAGCGCGCCGGCGATCGCGCGCGGCGCGCGCAACACGGCCTGGGCGAGAAACGCAGCATCGACGAGCGGCTGCCGCTCACGCGTGAAGTTGAGGAAGTCCGGCGACGCCGGGTCCACGGCGCGGGCGATCGCCCGGCGCGCGAGGTCCGCGTACTCGGCGCGCACCCGGCCTTCGGCGGTATTGCCGGCGGGCAGCTCGATCCACGGCGCCATCCCCGCCAGCAATCGGCCGAGCGCCTCCAGATGGGTCACGCCGCGCCGATCGGCTCCGGCCGCCTGCTCGACGGGCATTCGCGCCCGCAGCGTGCCGTTCGCCAGGTTTCTCAGGACCGGATCGGCAATGCGCCGCAGCAGCGCCACGCAAGACGCCCGGTCGTCGGCCGCCGTGCCGATCGCCTGATCGGCCGGCACGCGGCCCGCCACCATCGGCGCCAGGCTCCCGGCCCCTGCGCTGTGCAAAAACTCACGTCGGTTC
Organism: Acidobacteriota bacterium; assembly: GCA_039930925.1. Lineage (GTDB taxonomy): Bacteria > Acidobacteriota > Vicinamibacteria > Vicinamibacterales > 2-12-FULL-66-21 > JALZOC01. The sequence continues at coordinate 2,709 of JBDTSX010000101.1, forward strand.
ATGATGCTCCACGTCGTCCGCCCGAAGCCAGCTGGCGCCCCTCACATCGTCGGTTCGACAGCCGGCCGTCTCCGGTCGTATCCTAGACGCGGAGAGACCTTCATGCACAAAAAATTACTGATGTTTGCGATACTCGCGTTCGCCGGCGCCTCGGCCTCCGCCCAGCAGCCGGCGCCGCCACAGGGGGGCGCGGCGCCCGCGCCGAGCCGCGGCAATCCAAAGGACACGGAGGTGTGGGAGCCGGTCCCGAAGATCGTCACCCCCGCGGCCACCAACACCGCACCTCCCTCTGACGCCGTGGTCCTATTCGACGGCACCAATCTCGATCAATGGGTCGCGACGAAGGACAAGTCGCCGGCCGGGTGGAAAGTCGAGAACGGCGTCCTGACGGTCGTGAAGACCGCCGGCAACATCGAAACCAAGCGCAGCTTCAAGAACTACCAGCTGCACATCGAGTGGCGGATTCCCGAAGGCGTCACCGGCACCGATCAAGCGCGCGGCAACAGCGGCGTGTTCCTCGCGTCGACCGGGACCGGCGACAGCGGCTACGAGCTGCAAGTGCTCGACTCATACGAAAACAAGACGTACGTCAACGGCCAGGCGGGCAGCATTTACAAGCAATACCCGCCGCTGGTGAACGCGAGCCGGAAGCCGGGAGAATGGCAGACCTACGACGTGGCGTGGACGGCGCCCACGTTCAACGGCGACGGCACCGTCAAGACGCCGGCTTACGTGACCGTCTTTCACAACGGCATCCTCATTCAGGATCACTCGGAGCTGAAGGGGGAAACGCTGTACATCGGGAAGCCGGAATACAAGAAGTACGACGCGGGGCCGATCAAGCTGCAGGCGCACGGCGATCCCAGCCCGCCGATCAGCTTCCGCAACATCTGGATCCGCGAGCGCTAGTCCCACGTCAGCGCGGCGTCAGGTCATCCGGCCTGGCGCCGCCGCTCTCAGGGCGTCTGAACGTCCAGGCGCCAGCGTCCGGCTGAAGCCGGAGCCACTCGTGGTCTGCTCACGAGCCCGTCATCTGACCGCCGCCGGCCAGTCAGCACCAGGCATCGGCACCGGCTTCAGTTTGGCTGGATCGATCACCACGTGCCTGACGCGCTGCCGCTTCCAGGTGTAGGTGATGTGGACCAGGCCGTCCGCCGTCTGGATCACCGCCGGATACGAATATTCGCCCGGCTCGCCCTCGAGCACCGCCGCGGCCTCCCATGCCTTGCCATCGCGCGAGACGGACACGTTGAGCGGCGATCGGCCCTGTGCCGTATGGTTGTAGACGACCAGTTGCCGTCCGTCGCGAAGCGTCACCGCATCGATGCCGGAGTTCGGATTCGGCAGCGTCGTCAGGGCCAGCGCGGACCACGCGCGTCCGCCGTCGCGCGACCAGGTCTCGAATATCCGGCCGGACTTGGTGCGCCCGACCGCCTGCAGCATCCCGCCGGAATGGAGCAGGACACTCGGCTGGATCGCATTGATCGGCGCGCTCCCTGCCGCTTCGGGCGGCGAGGCGGTGGTCCAGGTTTCGCCGTTGTCGGTGGAGCGCTCGAAATGGACGCGCCACGCGCTCGGGTTGTCCGCCGATTCGGTGCTGCTCGGCGCGAGGAGCGCGCCGTCCGCAAGGCGCACCGGCTTGTTCTTGATCGGCCCCAGGATGCCGTCCGGCAGCCGCCGCGCGTCGGTCCACGTCCGTCCATTGTCGGCGGACGATCGTACAAGTCCCCACCACTTCTGCGGACTCGGGCCGACTTTGTAGAACAGCGTCAGCGTCTTGTCGGCGGTCACGAACAGGACGGGATTCCAGCACGGATGCCGGGTGCCGTCGGGCTGCACACCGTTTGCGACCTCCGTCGGAGCCCCCCACCGACCGCGGTCCTGGCGCGACACCCAGATGCCGACATCTGCCGCCCCTTCACGGGTGCCGCCAAACCATGCGGCGACCAGTCCGTCGGGCGTTTCCGCAATCGTGGACGCGTGCGCGCTGGCGAAGGGCGCCGTCTCGAACACGAACTCCGATTGGAGTATCGCCGGCGAGGTCGCGCCGCCACGACCGGCCTGGGCATGAAGCGCCATACGACCGCCAACCAGAAGTGCGGCCGACAAGCTGACAATCGTCAGCATCATTCCGATTGACCGCACCGCTATTCTGCTCAACATCGTCATCTCCGGCCGCTCGAGGGGTGAAGGATGCGCGGTCGTACGGCTGAAGCCGGACGCCACGGACGGTTCTCTTATTGCGTCAGCGGCCGTCCGATCTCCCAGTGATGACCGAATGGGTCGGCCATGCGTCCGAGCCGCCACCCGTATTCATCCTTGACGGGGACGATCTCGCGCCCGCCCGCCGCAATCGCGGTGGCAAAACGCGCATCGGGATCCGGCACCGTCAGGATCATGCGCACCGTGCCGCCGCCGACCGACTCCGGACTGAAGTTTCCGTGCTCGGGAGACTCGTCCGCGACCCAGAACTCGGCGCCGTCAACCGACAGGCGGCAGACCACGGCACCATCCGGCGCCTCGACTTTGAAGACTTCGACGGCGCCGAGCGCCGCCTTGTAGAACTCGATCGCCCGCGCGCCATGCCGCACCGACAGCATGGGCGCGATGGCACAGACGACGGCAGTCCCGGTGGTGGTTTCAGTGCTCAACGCGTCTCTCCCGGTTTCCATGACCACGCGAGCGATATTGCCATGAACAGGCGCGTCCACCCAACCGCCGGGTTCCTGGCGGCCGCCAAACGCGGCACTACGTTCGCGCAAGAGGCTTCGACAGGAAGCGCGTCGCACTGGCATGACCCAGAACGAAGTCCTTGAAGCCGACCTGCTCGTACAGCCGTCGCGCGCGGCCGTTCGAGTCCTGGACTTCGAGCGTCAGCTTGCAGCAGCCGCGGCTGCGGGCGATGCGCTCCACGGCCTCCAGCAACGCGCGCCCGACCCCCTTGCCGCGCCAGTCGGGCACGACCGCGAGGTCATGGATGTTGAGGAGAGGACGTGCCTGAAACGTCGTGAACCCGAGGAAGCAGACGGCCACTCCGACCGGCCTCTCCCGATCGAGGGCGAGCACCACCACCGTCGTCGGATGCTCGCGCAGGCCCGACGGCAGACGGGCCCGAACGTCTGCGCTGAGAGGTTCTCCCCCGCCGATCGGATCGCTCGCATACGAGTCCAGCACGTCGACTATGCCCGCGGAGTCGTCAGGATCGGAGAGGTCGGCTTCGCGAACAGTCAGTTCCATCCGCACGATCTTACGACAGACCCGCGCGCGGCGCGGCGGTAGGCCGGCGGGGCGCCGCCGCCGATGGCGTTCCCAGACGTGTGTGGACCAATCCAGTCCTGTCGCGCTCCGCCTCAATCATCAGGATCGTCGAAGATCGGTTCTGGCAGCGCGACTCCTGGATTGCGACGCGGTGCCACAGGCGAGCGTGGGACGCCGGCGAGCGCGTCCTCATCGCGGTTGTCCAGCGGCTCGGTCAGCCGATACCGCTCCAGCTGCATCTCTAACCTGCCGCGGCCTCCACTGCGATCGCGGAGGGTTGCCGCGTACCCGAACATTTCCGACAACGGCACGAAGGCCACGACGACCTGCGTGCCAGCACGATGCTCGCGCGATTGAATTCTGCCGCCGCGGCTGGTCAGGTCCGTCATCGCGTCATGCATCTGGTCCGCAGGCAGTGCGACCTGCACGCGCATTACCGGCTCGAGCAGCGCCGGGTGCGCGTTCGCGGCGGCGTCACGGAATGCGATCGCGCCCGCCAGCCTGAAGGCGAGGTCGGACGAGTACGCTGCGTGATACGACCCGTCGTAGAGGACGACGCGGACGTCGTCCATCGGATGACCCGCAAGGACGCCGAGTGGAAGAGTGCCCCTGATGCCTTGTTCGATGGGCTGGATGAACTGCTTGGGGATTGCACCCGCGGCGGCGTCCAGGAACACGTAGCCCGAGCCCCGCGTGCCGGGATAGAGGTGGATCTTCACGTGCGCGTAGTGGCGCCGGCCGCCCATCTCCTGCGAGTACTTGCTTTCGCCGTCGGAGGACCGGGTGACGGTCTCTTTGTAGGCCACTTGCGGGCGTCCCACACGCGACTCGACGCCGAACTCGCGCTTCAGACGATCGATGATCATCTCGAGGTGCATCTCGCCGATGCCGGCAATCACGACCTCGTCGGTCAGCGGCCTCAGCGTCACGCCGATGGTCGGGACCACGGCCTGGAGCGCCGCCAGGCCGTGGCGAAGCCGGTCGCGATCAGCCGCGGTGTGTGGAGTGATCGCGATGGACAACAGTCTGGTACCGAAGGCGTCAGTCATGTTGCGTCCTGCACCGACCAGGAGTGAGCGGCCAGCGAGACACGGTCCGGCTGAAGCCGGCCACTACGGTAGCCCACGACTGCCTAAATCCGCTGGAAGTTCTTCTCGATCTCCCGGCGGGTGATGCGCAGGACGACGGGACGGCCGTGCGGGCAGACGCTCGAGTAGGCGGTGCGCCGCAGCTCCTCGAGAATGTAGCGCATCTTCTCGAGCGTCAACGGATAGTTCGCCTTGACCGCCGCATGGCACGCCATCGTCGCGGCAATCTTGCGCAGCGCATCCTCGACGCGGGAGCCGCGATCGAGTCCCTCGAGATCCTCGGCGAGCGCGCGCACCGCCGCTTCGCAGGCCGACGGGTCGAGGACGGCAGGCACCGCTGACAGACGGAGGCTATCTCCTCCGAACTCTTCGATCTCCAGGCCGAATTTCTCCAGCGTCGCGGCGTGGGGAATGAGCGACTGCCGCTGGGCGGGAGACATCTCGATCAGCATCGGAGTCAGCAGACGCTGACTCTCGAGCCGTCCCACCGTGAGCTTCTCCATCACCTGCTCGAACAACACCCGCTCGTGCGCGACATGCTGATCGATGATCGCAATGCCCTCGTCGTCGATGGCGATGATGAAGGTGTCGCGGAACTGGCCGAGCGGAATCATCGGACGGATGTCCGCCGGGGTGATCGGGACCGCCGACGCCGGCAGCATTTCCGCCGCTGTCGAGGCGAGCGGAGCGGGGCCGGCCGACGGCTCCATCAGGTTGCGCCACGGCCCCATCGGCTCCGACGCCCAGCGATTGCCGACGCTGGCGCCGGCGAGCACGCCGGGGATGGTCATCGGCTGCGGCTCGGACGGACGGCCGGTGAACGGTGTGAACTGCAGTTCCGGCGCGCGCCCGTGCCCCAGGGCGTCGCCGAGCGCGCGCCGCAGCACTTCGTGCATGACCGACTGTTCCAGGAAACGCACTTCGGCCTTGGTGGGATGGACGTTGACATCCACCCGGTCCGGCGGGATCCGGATGAACAGGTGCACCTCGGGGCTGCGCTCCTTGATTGTCGCCACGCTGTAGGCCTCGGAGATCGCGTGCGCGATGGTGCGGTCCTTGACGATGCGCCGGTTGACGAAGACGTTCTGGGCGCCGCGCACCGGGCCCTGCTCGCCGAGCATCGCGACGTAGCCGTGGATCTCGATCCCGGCGGCCTCCTTGCGGAGCTCGATCAGATCGAGACGCTCGCCGTACAGCTGGAAGAATCGTTCGCCCGGTCCATTCGCCGGCGGGCACTCGAGGAGCTTGCGCGCGTGTCCGGACCCGCCGGACGCATTCCCGCTGGTCAGCGTGAATCCGACTTCCGGATAGCCGAGCGCCATTTGCGTCACGAGGCGCGAGATCTGCGCGGCTTCGCCGGTGTCGGACTTGAGGAACTTCCGGCGCGCGGGCAGGTTGTAGAAGAGATCCGCGACCTCGATCGAGGTTCCCTCGGGCGCGCCGATCTCGCGATCCGAGTCGAGGGTGCCGCCGTTGACGCGAATCTCCGTCCCGGTGGCGCTTCCCCGCGCCCGCGTCCGCATCACGAAGTGCGACACCGAGGCGATACTGGGAAGGGCTTCGCCGCGGAAGCCGAGCGTGCGGATCGCGCCGAGATCCTCCGGGCTCGCGATCTTGCTGGTCGCGTGCCGTTCGAGCGCCAGCCGCGCATCCGCGGCGTCCATCCCCTCGCCGTCGTCCTCGACCCGCAGCAGCTTCTTTCCGCCGAGCTCGATGGTGACGGCGATGCGCCTCGCCCCGGCGTCCAGGGCGTTCTCGACCAGTTCCTTGACGACCGAGGCCGGCCGCTCGACGACTTCACCGGCGGCGATTTGATTCGCCAGGTGCACCGGCAGCCGGTGGATGCGGCTCATGTCAGATCCAGCCCCGGCGCCGGAAGAACACCAGCATGACGGCCGAGATGGCCGCCATCACGCCGATGATCCACCAGAACTGCGCGCCGTCGCCCCCTGGGAAGTGGTGCAGCGGCACGTTCATGCCGTAGAGCCCGGTGATCACGCTCATCGGCATGAACAGGGTCGAGATGATGGTCAGGACCTTCATCACCGTGTTCAACTGGTTGGACACGGCGGAGAGGTGCGCGTCGAGGATGCTGGTGATGCGGTCCTGGAAGAACATCGCCTCGTCGGAGAGCCGCACCAGATGATCGTGGACGTCGCGGAAGCGGTACGCCAGCTGCTCGCTAATCAGATCGAACTCGCGCCGCGCCAGCCGGCCGACGGCGTCGCGTTGGGGCAGGACGACCTGCCGCAGCGACGCGATGTCTTTCTTGAAGTTCAGGATGCGCCGCGCCAGCTGCGGGTTGGGGTGATCGAAGACCTCGGATTCCAGCTCGTCGAGGCGCTCGCCCAGCTCCTCGATCTCCGGACGGTAGTTGTCGACCATCGTGTCGACGAGTCGATGCAGGAGCACTCCGGGTCCTTCGCCGAGCACGCGGTCGCTGCGGACGCACATCTCGCCGATCTTGCCGATCGACTCGGACACCCCGGGATGAACGGTGACGAGGTACTGCGCGCCCAGGAAAAAGTCGATGTCCTTGGTCTTGAAGCAGTGTTCAGGGGCGTCGAAATCGATGCCGTGGAGGATCAGGTAGAGATAGGAGCCGTAGGATTCGATCTTGGGATGATGGTACTCGCGGAGCGCATCCTCGATGGCGACATCGTGAAAGTGAAAGACGTCGCTGAGAATGCGCCCTTCCTCAGGAGTCGGGCGGTCGAGGTCGACCCAGACCCACACCCCGCTGCCCGGCTTGAGCCAGGCGGGGTCCACCGCATCGACGCAATGGGTGGACCCTCCTTCGCTCTTACTGATCGTGATCAATCCCCGGCCTTGGCCGACAGCGCCGCCTGCGCTGCCGCAAGCCGGGCGACCGGCACCCGGTACGGGGAGCAACTCACGTAGTCGAGGCCGACCTTCTCGAAGAAGTGAATCGAGGCCGGGTCGCCGCCGTGCTCACCGCAGATCCCCAGCTTCAGGTTCGGCCGCGTGGCGCGCCCCTTGGCGACGGCGATCTCGACGAGCTGACCAACGCCGGTGGTGTCGATCGTCGCAAACGGGTTCTTCGTGACGATCTCCAGTTCCTGATACTGCGGCAGGAACGAGCCCGAGTCGTCGCGCGACATCCCGAGGCTGGTCTGCGTGAGATCGTTGGTGCCGAAGCTGAAGAACTCGGCCGAGAGGGCGATTTCGTCGGCGGTCAGGGCGCCGCGCGGGATCTCGATCATGGTGCCGACCATGTAGTTCAGCTTCACCTTCCGCTCGGCCTGGACCTCGCGGGCCGCCTGGTGCACGACCTCGATCTGCAGGTCGAGCTCCTTCTTGAACCCGACGAGCGGGATCATGACCTCCGGCCGCACCTTGATGCCTTCCTTCTGGACGATCGCCGCGGCTTCGAAGACCGCGCGCGCCTGCATCGCCGAGATTTCCGGATAGCCGATCCCGAGGCGGCAGCCGCGGAAGCCGAGCATCGGATTGAACTCGTGCAGCTGCTCGACGCGCAGGTGGATCCGCGCCGCCGGCACCCCCATCTTCTTCGCCAGCTCCGCCTGCTGCTCCTTCGAATGCGGCAGGAACTCGTGGAGCGGCGGGTCGAGGAAGCGAATCGTCGCCGGCAGGCCCTTCAGCGCGCGGAAGATGCCCGCGAAGTCGTCGCGCTGATACGGCAGCAGCTTGGCGAGCGCGGTCTGCCGCTCCTCGACCGTCTCGGCGAGGATCATCTCCCGCATCGCGTCGATGCGATCGCCCTCGAAGAACATGTGCTCGGTGCGGGTCAGGCCGATGCCGACGGCGCCGAAGG
>JBDTSX010000102.1:0-10795 GCA_039930925.1 Acidobacteriota bacterium
GGTCGATTGGCGGCGACTTCTACGACTACGTCGACCTGCCCGCCGGGGCGCTGGGTTTCGCGCTGGGAGACGTCGCCGGCAAGGGTCCGCCGGCGGCGCTTCTGAGCGCGATGATGCAGGGAATGTTCGCCGCTCAGGCGGCCACCAGCGACTCGCCGTCGCAGACGATTTCGCGCGCCAACCTGGCGCTCTACCGCCGCGGCATCGAGTCGCGCTTCGTGACGCTGATGTACGGCACCCTCACCGCGGACGGCCGGTTGACGTACTGCAACGCCGGGCACAATCCGCCGCTCGTGATCTCGCGATCGGGATCGGCGGCCTCGGTGCGCCGCCTGGAATGCGGCGGGCCGATTGTCGGTCTGTTCGAGTCGGCCACCTACGATCAGGAGACGGTGAAACTCGACCCCGGCGACTGGTTGATCGTGTTCAGCGACGGCGTGTCGGAGGCGATGACGGCTGCCGGCGATGAGTACGGCGAGGAGCGCATTGTCGCCTGCGTCGGCCGCAACGTGGCGCTCGAGCCCAGGCAGCTCCTCGAGGCCCTGTTCGCCGACGTGCGCGAATTTGCGCACGGCGCCGCGCAGAGCGACGACATCACCGCGATGGTGCTGAGGTATGGCGGGTAGCAGCCGGCTGGCGACGCGGCCCGCGGTGTCGCCGCGCATCTTCGTCGCGCTCTGGATGGTGCTCGGAGTGCTCCTCTGGAACGGCATCTTCGAGATGCTGGTGGTGCGCGGCGTCAAGGAATATCTGTTTCGCGCGGCGCTCTTTGACGCCCGCCGCGGCCCGCAGCTCCCGATCGCGGCGGTGATGGAGCCGGCCATCTTCAACGCGACCTGGGTGGCGACGCTCTGGACCTCGATCGTGCTCCTCGCCGCGTTCCTCACCATGCGCCTGCTGCAGCCACGAACCCGTCTCGAGTAGCCGTATGCATCCCCTGATTCACGACTGGAATCTGACTGCGGCCACGCCGCGGCGGCCGGTGATGCTGGACGACGAGACACTCCGTGATGGCTTGCAGTCTCCATCGGTGCGGTGTCCGAGCATCGAGGAGAAGCTGCAGATCCTCCACCTGATCGACCGGCTCGGCATCGACACGGCGAATATCGGATTGCCGGGCGCCGGGCCGCAGGTGGCGCGCGACGCCGAGCGCCTGGCGCGGGAGATCGCCGCCGCGCGGCTCTCGGTGGCGGCCAACTGCGCGGCGCGCACCCTGATCGCCGACATCACGCCGATCGTCGAGATCGTGCAGCGCACCGGGGTGCCGATCGAGTGTTGCACGTTCATCGGGTCGAGCCCGCTGCGGCAGTACGCGGAAGGCTGGACGGTCGATCAACTGCTGCGGCTCACCGAGGAGGCGATCACCTTTGCGGTTGGTGAGGGGCTGACGGTGATGTTCGTGACCGAAGACACCACCCGCGCGGACCCGGAGACGCTGCGGCGGCTGTACTCGACGGCGATCCGCGCCGGCGCGTCGCGCGTCTGCGTGGCGGACACAGTCGGCCACGCCACACCCGCCGGCGCGGCCGCGGTGGTGCGGTTCGTCGGCGGGATCGTGGAGGCCTGCGGGGGAGGGATTGGGATCGACTGGCACGGGCATCGCGACCGCGACCTCGCCGTAGTGAATACGCTGTCGGCGCTCGAGGCCGGCGCGACCCGCTTGCACGGCACCGCGATCGGGATCGGCGAGCGCGTGGGAAATACGCCGATCGACGCGCTGCTCGTCAACCTGGTGCTGTCAGGCTACATCGAGCGCGACCTGTCGGCTCTCGTCGAATACTGCGGGCTGGTGTCGGCCGCCACCGGCGTCCCGATTCCGCCGAACTACCCGGTCGTCGGCCGCGATGCGTTCAGGACCGCCACCGGCGTGCACGCCGCCGCCGTGATCAAGGCGCTGCACAAGAACGATCGCGCGCTCGTCGACGCGGTGTATTCGGGCGTGCCGGCGCGCATGGTGGGACGCGAGCAGGAGATCGAAATCGGGCCGATGTCGGGCCGATCGAACGTGCTGTACTGGCTGGAGAAGCGAGGCCTGGCGGGAACCGATCAGGATGTCGATCGCATCTTCGCGAAGGCAAAAGCGGGCGGGTGCGTCCTGACCGAGCAGGAAATCCTGCTGGCGCTATCTTCCGGTTCTTGACGCCAGCGTCTGTTCGATATCCGGCAGGGCGGCCAGCAGGACGTCGCCGACCGCCTGGAGCGATGCGGCCGAGACCCGGTCGAGCGTATCCTCGCGGGTGTGCCACGCGGGATAGTCGAGATCGATCAGGTCAACCGCCTCGACCCCGGCCTCCAGAAACGGCAGATGATCGTCCTCGATTGCCGTCGCCGAGCTGACGAACTCGGGGCGCTTCAGCCTGGCCGCCGCGGCCCAGATCGTGTCGGTCAGCCAGGCGGTGGAGTAGGTCTCTCGCTTCAGCTGCAAATCGCGGTCGCCAATCATGTCCACCAGGATGAAGGCGCGGATATCCTTCAGGGTTCCGGCCTTCTTCGCGCTGTCCACGTAGTACTGGCTGCCATACGTGTGATCGGTGTTGCGCGTGTCCCAGTCCCAGAGCGTGGCTTCTTCGCCGTCGAGGAAGAGGAGCTCGATCGGCATCGGGTTCTGGCGCCCCTTGAGGGCGCGCGCCAGCTCGAGGAGGAACGCCGCGCTCGAGGCGCCGTCGCTGGCGCCGACGAACGGGAAGTCGCGGGACAATTTGGTGTCGTAGTGCCCGCCGATCACCAGCCGGCCCCTCGCCGTGGCCGCGCCCGGCAGCGTGGCGCTGACGTTGACCATATGGATCATCCCGATCGGCGTCCTGGCGTCGAACGCCTGTTCCACGGGCGTCAGCCCCGCCGCGACCAACTGCTTCTTGATGTAGTCGCGGGTCAGCTTGATCGCGGGTGACCCCGCCGGCCGCGGACCCAGTGCGACCATCTGGCGCAGATCGTCGAACCCGCGGCCGCCGTCGAATTTCGCCGGCGCCGCCTGGCGCGCTTCGAGACAGCTGACACAGACGAGCAGGGCGGTGCATGCGATGGTCAGCGGGCCGCCCGTCCGGCTGAAGCCGGACGCCACGCGGCGTGCCGAGCGTCTTCGGCTGAAGCCGGACGCCACAGAGAGTCTGGACCGCATGGTCAGCGCCGTTTGTCCCGGCTCACGTAATCGCGCCGGGGGGAGCCGGTGTAAATCTGGCGGGGCCGCGCAATCTTCTGCTCCGGGTCGGTCAGCATCTCCTCCCACTGCGCGATCCAGCCCGCGGTGCGCGGAATCGCGAAGAGGACGGGGAACATCGAGACCGGAAAACCCATCGCCTGATAGATCAGGCCGGAGTAGAAGTCCACGTTCGGATAGAGCCGGCGCGAGATGAAGTAGTCGTCGGACAGCGCGATCCGCTCGAGCTCGAGAGCGATTTCGAGAAGCGGGTTCTTGCCCGTGACGTCGAAGACGAGGTCCGCAATCCGCTTGATGATCGTGGCGCGCGGGTCGTAGGACTTGTAGACGCGATGTCCGAAGCCCATCAGCTTCGTTTCGCCACTCTTCACCCGTTTCACGAACGCCGGCACGTTGGCGATCGAGCCGATTTCGGCGAGCATCCGGAGCACCGCTTCATTGGCGCCGCCATGGAGCGGGCCGTAGAGCGCCGCCGCGGCCCCCGCCAGGGCCGAATACGGATCGGCGTGGGAGCTGCCGATGCCGCGCATCGCGTGCGTGCTGCAGTTCTGCTCGTGGTCCGCGTGCAGGATGAACAGCACGTCGAGCGCGCGCTCGAGCACCGGGTCCGGCTTGTAACGCTGCTCGGTCATCTTGAACAGCATGTTGAGAAAGTTGCCCGAAAAGCTCAGTTCGTTGTCGGGCAGCACATACGGACGGCCGATGGTGTGGCGGAAGGTGTAGGCGGCGATGCTCGGCACCTTGGCGATCAGCCGGATCGTCTGGAGCCGCCGCGACGCGACATCGGAAATGTTCTTCGCGTCGGGATTGAACGTCGAGAGCGCGCCGACGGTGCTCAGGAACATTCCCATCGGATGCGCGTCGTACCGGAACCCCTCGAGAAATTTCTTGATGTTCTCGTGGAGCATGGTGTGGCGGGTGACCTGGAACGACCACTGCTCCAGCTGCCGGACGGTCGGCAGTTCACCGAACAGCAGGAGGTAGGCGGTCTCGAGGAAGTCGCTGTGTTCCGCCAGCTGCTCGATCGGGTAGCCGCGATACATCAGCAGCCCGCGGTCGCCGTCGATGAAGGTGATCTTGCTGCGGCACGCGGCGGTGTTCGTGAACGCCGGGTCGTAGGTCATCAACCCGAACTCGTCCGGCGTCACTTTGATCTGACGCAGGTCGATCGCGCGAACCGTGCCGTCCGTGATGGGGACTTCGTACTGCTTCCCCGTGCGGTTGTCGGTAATCGTCAGCGTCTCGGCCATCGTCTACTCAGCGTCTTCCTCATCTGCGGTCACCGGCGGACCCGGGACGCGGTACTCGCCCGAAATCCAGCGGCCGAGATCAGCGAGCTTGCAGCGCTCGCTGCAGAAGGGCCGCCATGCCGGGTCGATCGCGTGTCGCCGGCAGTACGCACATACAGGTTCAGGCTGCGCCATGTGCAAACGGGCCCATTGTATCAGGGCACGCTCGGGGCTCGGGGCTCGGGACTCGGGACTCGGGGCTCGGTGCGATTCAACGATGCGCGATCAGGGATTCGTGACGGGGGATTGCCCGGCGCCGTCGGGCTCCGCCAGGAACGCCCCGATCTGCCGCCGGAGTTCATCCTGGATCACGTCAACCTTCCGGCGCGCGTCCAGGACGCGGAACCCGAACTCGTCGGCCATCGACGCGTACTCGCGCAGCAGCGATCGCTGATACGCGCGGAAGCTCTCGTAGATGTCGTCGCCGAGCTTCATGTCCATGCCGGACTCCCAGTAATCCATCCCGCGCGACTGCAGGACCCGGCGAATCAGCGTCTTCTCGTCGATTTTCAGGTAGAAGACCAGGTGCGGCGCGATCGCGAACCCGTAGAGGCTCCGCATCCAGGTCCGATCCACGCCGCGGAGCCCGGCGCGGGCCATCGCGGTGAACACGTAGCGGTCGGAGAGGACGATGAAGCCGGCCTTGAGCGCGGGGATGATCTCCTTTTCGAGCCGATCGGCGAAATCGGTCGCGTAGAGCAGCACAAACGTCAGCTTGTTCAGCGTGTTGCTGGCCTTGGCCAGCTCGATCGTCGGCTGCATCAGTTGCGACCGGGTCCACCCGGTCTCGATCACGCCGTAGCCCTGCACCTCCAGCCACTCTCGGAGCAGCCGGATCTGCGTCGAGCGTCCCACTCCGTCGGTGCCCTCGATCGCGATGATCTTGCCCGGATATCCATCGATCGGCAGGTAGGGAATGCCGTACGCGTAATAGCTGCCCGGCTTGGCTCCCGAGCCGCCATCCTTGACGACTCCGCCTTCAACCAAGCTGCTCGTCGAGCTGTCCATCGTCATCCTCAATCTTTAGGTGCTGCGACACGAGCTTGCGGAACGTCCGCTGCTGGTCGGTGATGCTCCCGGTCGCGTTGACCACGCTGAGCCCGAACTCCTCCACGATGCGGTCGTACTCGTCGAGCACTTTCCCCTGAAACATGCGGAAGCTGTCGATCGGGTTCGAGCTCCACCCCATGTCCATCCCCGCCTCGTAGAACTTCAGCTTCACCCGGCGGGCGAGCAGCCGGTCGGTCGACACTTCGATGGGGACGCGGAAATAGACGGCCATGTCGGGCTTGACCGCGAAGCTGTAGAGCTCGCGAACCCAGCGGCGATCGACGCCGCGCGCCGCGTCGCGCGAAAACGCGGTGTAGGTATAGCGGTCCGCCAGGACGATCATCCCCGCCTTGAGCGGCGGGATGATGTTGTAGAGCAGCCGGTCCGCGAAGTCGGTCGCGTGCAGCAGGCTGAACGTCATCGGCGTCAGCGCGTTCTTCTTCTTGCCGGTCTTGGTGGCGGCCTTGACGAGGGCCGACGAGTTCCATTCCGTCATGAACACCGGGTGTCCGGCGGCGCTAAGCCATTTTGCCAGGAGCGCCAGCTGGGTCGTCTTGCCGGACCCGTCGATGCCCTCGACGACGAACAGTTTTCCGGGATACTCGTGCGGCGTCGTCAGGTTGTTCAGCATGTATCGGGTGTTCCTTGTGGTCGGCGCCGGCCACTTCGAAGTGAACGGCCTTGTCGAGCTCCCGCTCGAGCGGCGCGACGTGACGGTGCGCGGCCCAGAGCTCGAGCTCCGCGTCGCCGGTGGCGCGAAGCCGCGCGAGGTAGTCGCCGCTGCGCGGGAACAAATCGATCCCGGCGAGCGCCTGCGCGTGGCTCCGGTCGAGCCCTTCGGCGAGCCGGACGATGGCCGAGAGGACACGCACGGTGCTGCGCACCGTGCCGGGGAGATCGCCGTAGCCCTCGTGCGACTTCTTCGGCGTGGCCTGGCGGTGATACCTGGTGACCAGCGCGATCACTTCGATCTCGCGCGGCTCGAATCCGCGCAGATCGCCATTCTTGATCAAGTAATACGAGTGCCGATGGTGGCGGTCGTAGCTGATGTGCACGCCGACATCGTGGAGCAGCGCCGCGTACTCGAGCCATTCGCGCTCGCGATCGGTCAGGCCATGGACGCTGCGGGTCTGATCGAAGATGCTGAGCGCAAGCCGGGCGACCTGCTGCGCGTGCTCGACCCAGTAGCCGCACCGCTCGCCGAGCTCGACCACGCTGCGCCGCCGGACGTCGGGGTAGCGCTCGACTTTGCGAATCGTCGCGCTGTTGCGGTGAATGTAATCGAGCACCAGCCCTTCGCGGAGGGCGAGATCGCAGAGCGTCACATCCGCGGCGCCCAGGCGCCGGAGGATGGTGTCGAGGAGCACCGAACCGGCAACGCTCAGGTCGGCGCGGCGCGGATCGAGGCCGACGGTGTGAAGCCGCTCCTGCAGGTCCGCTCCGACCAGCCGCTTTCGCAGGCGGTGGAGCGCTTTCACGCTCACCCGGCGGTTCCGGAGATCTTCCGGAGGGGCGCCGCCGTCGCTCAAGGCCAGGGCCCCGAGGCTGAGGATGGTGCCCGAGGTCCCGATGACCCGATCGAAACCAGCCGAACTGATCTGGTCCAGATACGGTCCCATCTCGCGGTTGAGATGCTTGACCAGGCGGCGCTCGTCCTGCTCCGCCAGCGGGTCCGATTTGACGAAGCGTTCGGTGAGCCTGATGACGCCGACCTTGAAACTCCTGCCGAGCTTGAGGTGGGTTGCGTTCCCCAGGGTCACTTCGACACTGCCACCGCCAATGTCGATGGCGACCGCGGTGTGGCTGCCGACGGCCACGCCGTAGGCGGCAGCCAGATGGATGAGGCGCGCCTCCTCGGTTCCGGAGATGACCCGGATCTGGATCCCAATCTGATCGGCCACGGCGGCGATGAAATCACCGCCATTCTCCGATTCCCGCACCGCGCTGGTGGCTGCGGCGACGATCTCGTCGACCGTGTGGGAGTCGGCCAGCCGCTTGAATTTGGTCAGTGTCTGCAGGCCGCTGGCAATCGCCGAGGGGGTGAGACGACGGCCGTCGAGACTCCCCGCACCGAGGCGCACCATGTCTTTTTCCCGGTCGATTACCTCAAACGAGAGGTCCGGACGCACCTTCACCACAATCATGTGGATGGAATTGGTGCCGATATCGATGGCGGCAATGCGCATCAGGCGGGAGGGCGGTTCAGCTGGTCAGGCTCTTGCGCCTGGGAACGAGGATATATACTTGCGGACTCGGAGTTGTCGTCCCGGGCCATGTCGAACCGGCGGAACGCAAGAGTCCAACCAGTCGCCATCCTACCATGAACAGCCGAGTCCCCCGTCGCACCAGTTTACTGCTCGCGCGTCTGGCGCGTGCCCTTGACCGTCAGCTGCCCGCGGCGATCGCGGGAGACGACAAAGGGGTGCACCATGCCCGGGTCGCGTCCCGGCGGCTGCGTGAGGCAGTGCCCGTCCTCGCCACCGGGCTGCCAGGCCATCACGGCGCCAAGGCCCGGCGGAAAATCCGGCGGCTCACGTGCGCTCTGGGGACGGTTCGCGAGCTCGACGTCACCCTGTCGATCCTGGACGAGCTGGCGCATTCGGAGACGTCGTTCCGGACCGCCGTGGAAGATGTGCGCACCTACGTGGTTGCCGAGCGGGACGGGCGCCGGACCGAGATGCTGCACCGCCTCGAACGGGTCGATGCGGCGAAGCTCGGGCGCAGACTGGCGTCGGTGTCTGCCGCATTGAAGGAGGCGGTCGACGAGCCCTGGCGCAAGGCGCTGAGCGCGCGCCTCCTCACCCGTGGCAGGCGGCTTGGCGCCGCGATCGACGCGGCGGGCCACTTGTACGACCCGGAGCGCCTGCACGCCGTCCGGGTCGCGGCGAAGAAGCTGCGCTACGGGCTGGAACTGGCGGCCGACAGCGGCACCAGGCAGGCGGCGCCGCTCGTCCGCCAGATCAAGAAAGCGCAGGACATGCTCGGGCGCCTCCACGATCTGCAGGTCCTCCTCACGCACGTCGCGGCCGTCCAGGCGGCTCCGCACCCGGGCCGGACCCATCATCGGGAGGCGCTCGATCTCCTGGCGCATCACGTCGAGGAGCAGTGCCGGCACCTGCACGGCAGATATGTCGCATCAGCGCCCCGACTTCGGCTGCTGCCGGCGACCATTCGCAAGTCCGTCGTGCCGCAGCTGGCGTATCCCTCGCGCCGCGGCCGTTCCGTGAAGATGGTGAGAATGACTTTGAAAAAGACGCCGAAGCCAGCCGGGTCGATTCCGCCCCGCGCCGCCTCCGGTGGGCGCTGACCTGATGGCGACGTTGGAGCTGTACCTGATTCGGCACGGTGTGGCGGCGGAGCGGGGCGACGAGTATCCAGACGACTCGAAGCGGCCCCTCACGAGCGAGGGGATTGCGGGTCTGCGCAAGGAAGCCAAGGCGCTCGATGCGCTCGGCGTCACCCTCGAGCACATCATTGCGAGCCCGCTGGTGCGGACGAAACAGACCGCCGACGTCTTTGCCGAGACCAGCAAATCCAGGCCGACCGTCTCGACGAGCGACGCCCTTGCGCCGGCGGGCACTCCGGCGGCGGTGTTCCAGGAACTCGCCAGGCACATGCGGGTCGGGTCGCTCGCCCTCGTCGGACACGAGCCGAACATCGGTGAACTGGCGGCGCGGCTGATCGGCGCTCGGTCCCCCCTGCCCTTCAAGAAGGGGGCAGTCTGCCGGATCGATTTCGAGGTGTTCCCGCCGAAGGGGCGAGGGCAGCTCCGCTGGTTCATTGCGCCGAAGATGCTGCGGCTGATGTCGTAGGGCTCCGCATCGGTAGATTCCGGCTTCAGCCGGACGAGAGGCCCGCATCTGTGGCGTCCGGCTTCAGCCGGGACGAACGGTCTTTCGCACTGAACTTACAGCCCAGTCAACTCGATTCGTACTTGCCGGCCGGTGTTCTGGGCGGCCAGCGTGTCGTAGTTGTGCTGCATGCTGCCCGGGTGCCCAATCCGCTGGTAGAGCGCCAGCAGCGACTGGGCGTCCCGCACGTCCGGCGACTCGGCGACTTCTACCGCATGCCGGAGCTCGTGCCCGACGAGCGCGATCAGCTCGTTGGATCGGGGCTGGCCATTGACCTGGATCCGCAGGTACCGCTGGTTTTGCGGGCCGGCGGCGAGCAGCATCCGTCCGGCGAGGGTCGATGGCAGGCCGCGGCCGCTTTCGATGTAGACAATGACGTCGCTGCTGTCGAGGGCCAGTACGAGCTGGGCAAACGTGCCTGACCGTCGCAGGCCGTCGGCGATGACCCGTTCGATGCGTGAATCGACGGCGCGCACGTGGCGCGTCGGCGAGCTCATGACCGCCTGCACCTGCGCGGCCGTCAATGGGGCAAACGTGCTGGCGGCAGCCGCCTCGCGCGGCGCCGCGATCGCACACACGGCGATGACACAGACCGACAGCGACAGGACTCGCAGCATTCAGGACCTCCGTTGCGGAAACGGTGGCCCCTCATCCAATGAGGGCAAAGCGAGCCGCAGGCCTCCACCAGCAACTCGGCGGCCTTAGACGTTAGAGGGTTGCGGGAAGTTTGAAGGTGTGCGGTAGCGGGATGGCGCGGACAAGACGTGTCAACCTGCCGGCTATCGTGGGACGGACGCGGGGACCGGACGGGCAATCCCTCATCACTAGTCCCTCATCGCGAATCCACGAATCCGCGAGTCCCGAGCCCCGAGCCCCGAGCCCCGAGCCCGAGCCCCGAGCCCCGAGTCCCGAGTCCCGAGCCCCGAGTCCCGAGCCCCGAGTCCCCAGTTACAAACCTCGGGTGACTGACGCCCCTTTGGGCACGATGATGATGCCGTTGCGGATGTAGAAGCCGTCGCCGTCGGCCTGGTCCACGCCGGCATCGTTGACCAAACGCACGCCGTCGGCGATTCGCGCGTTCTTGTCCACGATCACGCGATCGAGGACCACGCCGCGCCCGATGCCGAGCGGGACCGCCTGGGATGCCGTCTCTTCCTCATAGAAATCGGCGCCGAGCAGCACCGAGCGGGTGATCCGGGCGCCGGCGTTGACCTGGGTGCGGATCCCGACCACCGAGTCCGAAATCTCGCACTGATCGAGGAACCCCCCTTCCGCCACGATCGACGTCTCGATCCGGCAGCCATCCATGCGTGTCCCAGGGAGGAAGCGCGGGTGCGTGTAAATCGGCGCGCGCGGATGGAAGAAATTGAAGGGGGCGTCGTGCCGCGTCATTTGGATGTTGGCGTCGTAGAACGCCTCGATGGTGCCGACGTCGGCCCAGTAGCCGC
>JBDTSX010000103.1:0-10663 GCA_039930925.1 Acidobacteriota bacterium
GCGACGGCTCGCAGCTGCGCGATTTCGTCTATGTGGACGACGCCGCGGACGCCTTCCTGCGCGCCGGCGCGACCGACGCCTGCGACGGCGACGTGTTCAACGTCGGTGGCACCGGCCCGGTCACGCATCGGGACCTGGTGGCGATGCTGCTCGAGGTGACGGGTTCCGGGAGTGTCCGCTACGTGGACTGGCCGACCGACAAGCGGCGGATCGACATCGGCAGCTTCTACTCGGACTCGACGCGATTTCAGCAGCGGGTCGGCTGGGCACCGGAGGTCGATCTGCGCGATGGGCTCCGCCGGACGGTCGCGTTCTACCGAGCGCATTTCGCCGATTACGTTGACGCGGACGAGGCGGTGGCACCCGCACCGATCCCGGGATCCCGATGATCCCGTTCCTGCAGCTCACGCCGGGCGAGGATGCCGCGGTGGTCCGGGACGCGGTCGACCGCGTGATCACCCGCGGGTGGTTCGTCCTCGGACCTGAGCTCGATGCGTTCGAGGGGGAGTTCGCCGCGGCCTGCGGGGCGCCGCAGGCGGTCGGCGTCGGCACCGGCACCGACGCACTCGCGATCGCACTGCGGGCGCTCGGGATCGGGCCCGGTGACGAGGTCATCACCTCCCCCCTCTCTGCCGCGTACAGCGCTCTCGCAATCATGATGGCCGGGGCGCGGCCGGTCTTCGCCGACATCGATCCGGATCGGCTCACGCTCGATCCGGGCGCCGCCGCGGCAGCCGTGACCTCCCGCACCGCCGCCATCATGCCGGTGCACCTGTACGGCCAGCCGGCCGACATGCCGGCGCTCGCCGCCGTGGCGGAGCGGCACAATCTCGCGATCCTGGAAGACTGCTGCCAGGCGCATCTCGCGACCTGCGAGGGCCGGCCGATCGGCAGCTTCGGCGCCGCGGCCGCCTACAGCTTCTACCCGACCAAGAATCTGGGCGCGCTCGGCGACGGGGGCGCGCTGACGACGCGCGACCCGCAGGTCGCGGCCCACGCGAAGCGGCTGCGCAACGGCGGCCAGACCGATCGCTACCACCACGGCGAGTTCGGCGTGAACTCGCGCCTCGACGAGCTGCAGGCGGCGGTGCTCCGCGCGCGGCTTCGCTTGCTCCCCGGGTGGACGGCGCAGCGACGCGTGCTGGCCGCACAGTACCGCCGACGCCTGGAGCACGTCGCCGCTGTGGTGGTTCCGCCCGAACGGGACGCCGGACATGTTTATCACCTGTTCCCGGTGCGCGCCCCGGCCCGCGATGCGCTGCAGAGGCGGCTGCGCGAGGCAGGGATCGAGACGCTCATCCACTATCCCGTGCCGATTCCTCGGCAACCAGCCGTCCGGTCGCAGGATCCGGCCGCCTGCCCGATCGCCGACCGTGTCTGCGCGGAGGTGCTCTCGCTGCCCCTCTACCCGACGCTCGGCCTCGAAGCGGTCAACCGAGTGGCTGACGCTCTCGGCGCCCGGTAGCCCGTGACGACCGAAGCCCGACGCGGCCGCGGGCGCCGCCTCGCCGTGTTCGCAATCGTGATGGCGATTCAGTTCGGTGTCTTCGAAGTCGGCCTGCGCACCTGGGGCAGCTCGGAGGCCGCCCCGTCGTTCCAGGGCCTCTTCATCAACGACCCGGCGATCGGCTACCGCCTCAAGCCGGGCGCGCGGATCCGATTCGCCACCGTCGAGTTCGACACCGCGATCGCCGTCAACGCGGCCGGGGTTCGGGATGACGAGGAGATCGGACCGAAGCTGCCCGACGAGCGCCGCATCCTGATCCTCGGGGACTCGCTCGTGCTCTCGGTGCAGGTGCCGTTCAAGCAGACCTTTGGCGAGTTGCTCGAAGCGCGTCTCAACGCCGCCCCGTCGCGCTATCGCTACCGTGTGATCAACGGCGGAGTGCAGGGGTACGGGCCGGTCGAGGAGCTGCTGTTCTTTCGTTCGATCGTCTCGGCGGTGCAGCCCGATCTCGTGATCGAGACGCTCTTCGTCGGCAACGACGCGGAAGACGCGGTCACGTCCGAGGCACGCCTGTCAGGTGAGACGCGATCGACCACCGGCGCAATGCGCGATTCGGCCGCGACGCGCCTGCGGCGGCTGGTGCGCCGCAGCATGGTGCTGCAGGTCCTGCGGCTCCGCGTGCAGGCCGCCACCGACCGCTTCACCGGCTCGCTCGCCCCTCCGGAGCCGCCGCTGCAGAGTTATGCCGCGAACGCCGCCCCGCGTATCGCCCGCGGCCTGACCATCGTCCGCCGCACCGTCGATCAGTTGACCGCCGACGCGGCGGCGGCGGGGGCGCGCACCGCCGTGATGCTGATGCCGGCCCGATTCCAGGTGGACGATGCGGACTACGGCCGGCTGCGTGAGGCGGTGGCCCAGGCAGGAGGCGAGCTGGTTCGCGACGGCGCAACGCGGCGTTTCGAGGCCGCGCTCGATGGCATGCCGGCGCCGCGCTTCGACGTCCTGCCGGCGTTGCGGCGCGCGCTGCCCGGCCCGGATCTGTTCTTCCAGCAGACCGTGCACCTGACCCCCAGGGGGCATCAGGTCGTGGCCGAGGCGCTCGAACAGTTCCTGCGCCAGTCGTCGTTGATCGACCAGCGGCCCGATCCGCCGGCCCGGCGCTGACGCCGCATGGTCTTCAACTCCCTCCACTTCGTCTGGTTCTTCCTGATCGTCTATGCGGCCTACCGGGTGCTTCCTCACCGCGCCCAGAACTGGCTGCTGCTGGTCGCGAGCTACTACTTTTACGCCGCCTGGGACTGGCGCTTCCTCGGTCTGCTGATCGCATCGACGCTGGTCGATTTCACGTGCGGCCTGGCAATGGGGCGCAGCGAGTCCGCGAGGACGAGGCGTCTCCTCCTCTGCCTCAGCCTGGGCTTCAACCTGACGCTGCTCGGGTTCTTCAAGTACTTCAATTTCTTCGCCGACAACCTGCACGCGGTGTTCGGCGCGCTCGGCTGGCAGCTGGATTTCGTGACCGTCCGCGTGCTGCTGCCGATCGGCATCTCGTTCTACACCTTCGTGACGATGAGCTATGTGATCGACGTCTACCGGCGCGAGATGCCGCCGGCACGCGACCTGCTGGACTTCGCGGTATTCGTCGCGTTCTTTCCTCACCTGGTCGCCGGACCAATCCTGCGCGCCTCGCGGCTGCTGCCGCAGATCCAGTTGCCGCGAAGCGTGACGCGGGAACAGATGCGCGACGGCTTGTGGCTGATCGCGTGGGGATTCTTCCAGAAGATTTTCGTGGCCGACAACCTGGCCGCGGTGGCCAACCTGGTGTTCGAGCCGTCCGCCCACCCGACCGGAGTCAATGTGCTCCTCGGCACCTACGCGTTCGCGTTCCAGATCTACGGCGACTTTGCCGGCTACTCGAACGTCGCTCGCGGGACGTCGAAGCTGATGGGCATCGAGCTCATCGACAACTTCCGGTTCCCGTACTTGGTTCGGACGGCGCAGGAGTTCTGGCGGCATTGGCATATCAGCCTCTCGACCTGGCTGCGTGATTACCTCTACATCCCGCTCGGCGGCAGCCGCGGTTCCTCGGCGCGCACGCGCCGGAACCTGATGATCACGATGGTCCTCGGCGGCCTGTGGCACGGCGCCGCCTGGAGTTTCATTCTGTGGGGCGTCTACCACGGACTGCTGCTCATCGCGTATCGCGGCGCGGACCGCGTCCGCGCGCTGCACGCATGGCTGTCTGGACGCGGCGCGGTCGCGAGGGCCACGTCATGGGCGCTGATGTTCCACCTGACCTGCTATGGCTGGCTGATCTTCCGCGCGCGATCGGCGCGGCAGATCGGAGAGCTGTCGGCGAGCCTGCTGACGGCATTCCGCCCGGCCTCGGTGAACGTCGAGGGAGCTCTCGTCCCGCTCTTGATGTACACGACGCCGCTGCTTCTGGTCCACGCCTGCGAGGCGTGGTACGACGACCTGCTGATCGTCCCGCGGCTGCCGCCGGGCGTGCGATATTCCGTCTACGCCGCAACCTTCTACCTGACGATGTTGTTCGGGAACTATGGGGGCGCCGAGTTCATCTATTTTCAGTTTTGAGAGGTTTTAGGTTTTAGGGTTTTAGGTTTTAGGCGTTCGAGTTCGAGTTCTAGGTTTGAAGTTCGGGTTCGGGTTCGGGTTCTCGTTCGGTTCGGGTTCGGTTCGGTTCGGTTCGGTTGAAGTTCCGTCCCGCCGGCATCACGGGGAGTGCCTGCCGTGTTCGTACCTTGTGCCGTTCGACTTAGCCCCGCCCTGAACCTGAACTCGAACCCTGAACTCGAACCCTGAACGCAAACTCAACTCGAACCTGAACCCGAACCTGAACCTGAACCCAACTACTTAAAACCCTAAAACCTAAAACCCTCGAAAACCTCCGCGTACAATCCACCCGTGGTGCGAGGTCTTCTCCTTGTCCCGATCGTTCTATTACCCGGTCTCGTGCTCTTTCGCCTGCCGTGGCTCGATCGCGATCGGCGCGCGGGGCTCGATGCGGAGGAGCGGATTTTCTGGGCGGTCGTGATCAGCCTCGCGGTCTCGCTCTCGCTCGTGCTCGCGCTGGCGGCGCTGGCTCGCTACGACTTTCAGCGGCTGATCGCGGGCGACCTGATCGTTGCCGCAACGGCTGCGATCGTCAGCCGGGGACGGCTGCGCCTGGGCGCCGCGGCGCGGCGGCCGACGCTGACGTGCGTCATCCCGCTCGCGCTCGTGATGCTCGGCGTGTGGCGGTTCTTTCCTTCGTCCGAATACATCATCGGCGGCAAGGATCCGGGCACCTACATGAACGAGGGGATCCAGATCGCCCAGCGAGGCGCCCTGGTCGTCCGTGATCCCGTGGTCGCATCGGTCCCGCCGTTCGCGCGCGATCTGTTCTTTCCCTCGCACCAGAAGCCGGAATATTACGGGCTCCGCTTCATGGGTTTTTTCATCGTCAACCCGGATGCCGGCACCGTGGTCGGGCAATTCCCGCACCTGTTTCCTGCCTCGATTGCGATCGGCTACGGGCTCGACGGCCTCAGTGGGGCGCGCCGGACCGCCGGCGTGTGGGCGATTCTTGGACTCCTGGCGGTGTACTTCGCGGGGGCCCGGCTGGTCGGCCGCACCGCCGCGGCGGCAGCGGCCTCCCTGCTCGCCCTGCACGTGATCGAGGTCTGGTTCGCGCGGTATCCGAACGCGGAAGTGGTGATGCAAACGCTGCTCTTCGCCGCACTGCTCGCCAACGCGCGGGCCCATGTGGACGGGGACCCCTTCTTCGCACCGGTGGCCGCGGTGCTGCTCGGCCTGCTGCTGTTCCTGCGAATCGATGCGGTGCTCGCGATCGCCGGAGTGCTCGGCGGCTTCGTGCTCGGCGCGTTCAACGGGCAGCGCCCGCGCGCGGCGTTCCTCGCCCCATTCGCCGCGACCGCCGCCGTGGCCGGGTTCTATCTCGTGCGCTTGATGCCCGCCTACCTGGATCTCCCGATCGTCTTCCTGACCCACCTGCCCTGGTGGGAATACGCGCTGCTTTCGCTGGTCGCGGCCGCCGCCGTTCCGGCGATCGCGATCGCCGCGCACCGCGCCGCGTTCGCGCAGCGGGTCGTGCGGTGGACCCCGGCGACCGTCACCACCCTGGTCTTCATCCTGGCGATCTACGCCTTGTTCTTCCGCCAACCCGCGGGAAAGCTCGCGGCGCACGATGCGCTCGCGCTACGCACCTACACCAATTTCTACGTGACGCTGCCCGGGATGCTGGCCGCGCTGATCGGGTTTGCGCTGGTCGCGCGCCGCGCCTTCTGGCGCGATCCCGCGCTGATCCTGACGGTAGTGGTGTTTTCGTGCATCTTCTTCTTCAAGATCCGGATCGTCACCGATCACTTCTGGATGGCGCGGCGATTCCTGCCGGTGATCCTGCCGGGGACGCTGCTCTTCGCGGCCGCCGCCGCGCTCGGCGGGGTCCGCGGCAGCTGGAGAGGACGCGGATCGATCCGGTGGGTCATCGGCCTGGTGTTCATCGGCCTGCTGGCCTCGCAGTACGCGCGCGCAAGCGCGCCGATCCTGCACCATGTCGAGTACGCGGGATTGATCGACCGGGTCGAACGGCTGGCCGGCACGATTGGAGACGACGATCTACTGATCGCGGAAGCGCGGGACGCGGGTGGAGATGTGCACGTGCTCGCCCTGCCGCTCGCCTATATCTACGGGCGCCACGTCCTCGTCCTCAACCCGGCACGACCGGACAAGGCCGCCTTCGCGATGTTCCTGGACTGGGCGCGCACGCGCTACCGCCGCGTGCTCTTCATCGGCGGCGGCGGAACCGATCTGCTCTCGTCGCGATACGGCGTGCAGTCGCTGGCCAGCGAGCGATTCCAGGTGCCGGAGTACGACTCCCCTCGCGACGCCTATCCGCGCTTCGTGCGGCAGAAGGAGTTCGAGTTCGGTCTGTATGCGTTCACCCCGCCCGAATCGCCGGCCGGACAGGGGTTCGACCTCGACGTGGGCGTGCGCGACGATCTGCACGTGCTCAGATTCCACGCCAAGGAACAATCGGCCGGTCATACGTTCCGCTGGTCGCGCGCGACCTCGTACGTGTCGGTCACGGTGATTCACGCCGATAGCCGGGAAGTGACGCTGTGGATGAACGACGGCGGCCGCCCCGCGAGCGTGCCCCCGGCTGACGTCCGCCTCTACCTGCAGAATCAGCTGCTGGGCACGGTCCGCGTTCGCACCGGCTTCAATCCCTATGTGGTCCCGATTCCACCTGATCTGGCCCAGCGGGCGGCAGGGACCGGTGAGCCCGTCGAGCTCAAGCTCGTCACCACCGTCTGGAATCCGCACCTCGTGCTCGGTGGTCCCGACGATCGCGACCTCGGCGTGATGGTCGATCGCGTGGCGGTAAGATAGCTCGACGCCCCGGACGAGGGGCCGCGGCCGGAGCTCGCGGAAGCTATCGCAAGGGACCGGAACACCCCGGCGCCGGACTGCCGGAACCAGGTTCAGTGCGCGATGGGAGAGCGGGACGTCGCCCGCGTCAGTGACGCCACACGATCAGCGGACCAGAAGATGCCCCGGCTGCATATTTCCGATCGGCGCGAGCGCGCGCTCGTCACCGCGGCGGACGGCATCTTTGCCGCCGTGGCGGCGGTCGCGCAATCGTGGCGCCGGCGCCACCCGCTGGCGGCGCCGCGGCGGATCCTGCTCCTGCGCCTCGAGCGCATCGGCGATCTGCTGATGACGCTCCCCGCCATGGCCGACATTCGCGAGTTCGCGCCGTACGCCGAGATTGATCTCGTCGTCGGGAGCTGGAACCGCGATCTGGCCCAGGCGATCGAGCCGGTGACACGGGTAATGACGCTGGACGCGGCCTGGCTCGCGCGCGACGGGGCCGGACTGGGACTGCCCTCGCTGCTCCGGGCGGCCCGGCGATGGCGGGCAGCGCGCTACGACCTGGCCATCAATTTCGAACCCGACGTTCGCAGCAATCTGCTGATCGCGGCGGCGGGCGCGCGGTGGACCGCCGGCTACGCCAGCGGCGGCGGCGGCGCGCTCCTCGATGTGGCGCTCGAGTACGACACGCGTGCGCACACCACCGACAACGCGCGGCGGCTCGTGGCGTCCGTGATCGATCGCAAGACGTCGTCGGGGGACCGGGGTCCGGAATCCGTGACCCGGGAGTCGACTGTCGGAAGCCGGCGGCCGGAAGCCGGTCCGGTCGGTGACCAGGCATCCGCCCTGGGGAGTGCAGGCGCGTCCTGGACGAGCGGTGACTCCACGATCGGTCGCCGCGTAGCCGGAGCGCCGGCAGCACAGCCGCTCCTCGAGATTCCGGCTGACGCGCAGGCACGCGCATCCCTCCTGCTCGAAAACGCCAGCGGTCCGGTGATCGGCATGCACGTGAGCGGCGGCCGCGCGATCAAGCAGTGGGATCCCGATCGGTTCGCGCAAGTCGCGCGCGGCCTGATCGCGGCCCGCGCCGCCACCATCGTGCTGACCGGATCGGAAGGGGACCGGCCGATCGTGGACGCGGTGAAACGGACGCTGCCGGCTGCCAGCGTTGTCGATGTCGCGGGCCGCGCCGACCTGCTGACCCTCGCCGCGCTGCTCACGCGAACCGATCTGCTCGTGACCGGAGACACCGGCCCGATGCACCTCGCGGTCGCGGTCCGAACGCCGGTGGTGGCCGTATTCGGCCCATCGGATCCCGTCCGCTACGCGCCTCGCGGCACAACCGATCTCGTGGTCCGGATCGATCTGCCGTGCGCGCCGTGCAACCGCATCCGGCTGCCCCCCGCGCGATGCACGGGACACACCCCGGACTGCCTGGCGCTGGTCAGCACCGATCGGGTGCTCGCCGCGGCCCTCTCCGTCCTTGACGCCTCCGCGCGCTGCCGGGACCGGCAGCCGGGTTCCGCGAGACCAGGACCAGTTGCCGACGGTCGAGATTTCGGATCGGGCGGCCGTGGATCAGCGGCCGAGGCTGAAGACGCGGCTTCCCGCACATCCCGCGCATGACCGGCGAGTTCCTCATCGTCGACAGCGGCGCCGGCCCGCGGCGCCTCCGGTTGAGTGATTATCTCGATGCCGCGGCAGACGAGCGCGCCGCGAGCGCGGCCCATGCCTGGATCAAGCGGCTGCGGCACCTGGAGATCGACGGTCAGCCGCTGCGACGGCGGTTCACGGTGCGCGGCGATTCGCTGTGGTGGTTCGCGGAGCTGTACCTGCACAAGCAGCAAGTCATCCTGCGCCTGTTTCGGACGATCGAGGCGTTGGATGCGCTGATCGCGCGCGAGCGGCCGGTGGAGTTCCGGACCATCGGCCGCGACAGGTTGCTGCGGGGTCTGGTCCCGCAGATGGCGCGGGCTCGGGGGATCCGCTGTGCCGGGCGGTCAGGATTTGGATGGGACTGGCCGCGCATCGCACACCTCGAGATGCGCAGTCGCTGGCTCGCGTCGGCCGCGCGGGTGTCGCGCGGCCGACCTCGTCATGCCGTGCCGGCGGCGACGTCCACCTCCGTCGCCGCCTTCGTGCACAGCGCATTCTGGCGGCGCGGCGGATCGGACGGCGGGGCGGAATCCTATATCGGGCCAGTCCTGGAACTGCTGGACGACCGTCTCGGCGGAGCAATCACATATGTCGGGCTTGGTCCGACGTCGAACTTTCGCGCCCGGCGCTGGTGGCACGCGCTGCGCCGCCGCGAGAGCGGGGCGGTCACCCCGATCGAGAGGCTCGCGCCACTCGACGCGCTGACGACATCGACCCGTGTTTGGCGCGAGCGGCATGCCACGCGGCGCGCGCTGTGGGGCAGCGGCGAGCTCAGGCAGCACGCCGTCATGAAGGGCTGCGACTGCTGGCCGGCGATCCGGGAAGAGCTCGCGGGCATTGCGCTCCTCCAGTGGCCCTGGTCGGCGCGGGCCATGGACGAATCGGGGGCGGCGCTCGACGCGGTCCGGCCCGGGGTGGCGCTGACCTACGCCGAAGCGGGCGGGTGGGGACGCGCGCTGGTGCTCGAGTGCCGCCGGCGCGGGATTCCGTCGGCGGGCCTGCAGCACGGCTTCATCTACCGCCACTGGCTCAACTATCTCCACGAGCCGGACGAGATGCTTCCCGATCCCGGTCACGCCGAGGACGTGGGCTTCCCGCGTCCGACGCGGACGCTGCTGTTCGACGGCTACGTGCGCGCACATCTCGAGGGCCGTGGACACTTCCCGCCCGGGTCGCTGGAGGTCACCGGCAGCCCACGGCTGGACGCGCTCGTCCACACCGCGGCCTCGTTGAACGAGACGGACGCGGAGAGGGCGCGGGAGGCGGCGGGGGCCGGGGGCGGCCGTGCCCTGCTCCTGCTCGTCACGAAGTATCGCGAGGCAAGGCACGTGCTGCCGGCGCTGGCCAGTGCAGTGGCGGCCATGCCGGACGTGCAGCTGGCAATCAAGACGCATCCCGCGGAAACGCCGGACGCGTACGCGTCAATCGGCGACGGGCGGTCGAACATCCGCGTGCTGCCCGCAGCGGCTCCCCTCGCGCCGCTGCTGCAGGCGAGCCGGGCGATCGTCACCGTGAACTCGACCGTGGCGCTCGATGCGGCGGTCCTCGGCATCCCGGCCCTGGTCATCGGTCTGCCGAACAACCTCTCCCCCTTCGTGGACGCCGGGATTATGGCCGGGGCTCCGGATGCGGCTTCGATCGGACCGGCCATCACCCGAATCCTGTATGATGAAGGTTTCCGCCTGCAGCTTCACGACGAGCGGAGCATGTACCTCGCGCGCTTCGGGATCGGATCCGACGGCGGCGCGGCCGCGCGCGCCGCCGAGGCCGTGCTGGACCTCATCCCCGGCGATCCGCCCCGGCGGCGCTGAGCGGACATCACGAATGGGCTGCCTAGAATGCGTGTGCTGATAACGGGCGGAGCAGGCTTCGTCGGAAGCCACCTGTCCGACGCGCTCCTCGAACGGGGCGACGAGGTCTTCATCCTCGACAATCTCTCCACCGGCTCGATCGACAACGTCGGGCACCTCAAGAGCCATCCGCGCTTTCACTACACGATCGACAGCGTCACCAACGAACAGGTGCTCGCCGAGCTCATCGATCGCTGCGACATCGTCGTCCACCTCGCCGCGGCCGTAGGGGTGAAGCTGATCGTCGAGCGGCCGGTGCATACGATCGAGACCAACGTGCACGGCACCGAGGTCGTGCTCAAGCACGCGAACAAGAAGA
>JBDTSX010000104.1:0-10624 GCA_039930925.1 Acidobacteriota bacterium
CGGGCCGCGTCGGTGATGCTCTTGCAGTGGATACCGGTGCGATCGTTGTAGATGTCGGAACCAATCGCGCCGCCATCGAACCCAATCAGCTTGTTGTGCGGGAGCAGCAGCGCGACCGAGTTGTGGTTGGCCGGCCCGCGGCAGGAGGCGCGCGTCTCCTCGCAGAGCCCGCACATCGCCAGGTTGGTGCTGACCGAGACGGCGGAGCCGGAGCTCGACCCGAGCGACGCCGCCCGGGTCGTGTCGTACGAGTTCACCGGATTGCCTCCCCACGTGCTGCGCTGGTAGCCTTGCGTTGACGGCAGTACCTTGGCGGGCTGGTTCTTTCCTCCTGGATCCCCGGCGCGCCCGTTGTACTCGGTCAGCACGGACTTGGCGTAGATGATCGCACCGCGCTTGCGCAACTGCTCGACGAGCAGATGGTCCCGTGCCGGGAAGTCGATGTCGTAGCGCGCATCGGCGCCACCGGTCGACCGCATGTCTTTGGTGTCGAATGGATCCTTGAACGAGAACGGGACGCAGTACATCGGCATCGCGGCCAGGTCCGGCGTGCGGCCGAACTGCGCATCCAGCTCCGCCGCGCGCTCGAGGGCATCCGGTTGTTTCCGGAACTCCTCGCACACCGCCGGTGCGCCGGCGGGCAGCGGACCATCCGACGGCTTGCGATCGAGTGCGCCCTTGCACGTCACCGAGCGTTCGCCGCGGATGTTGAGCGTGCCGAGAGCGTTCACCTGCCCGGCATTCGGAATGCCGACGGTCATGCCGTACTGCTGCTGCACCGAGGGGTCGGACGCGGTCGGTTCCATGCGCCCATATTCGATCGGCGGGCCCAGGTACTTCTCCAGATCGGGCAGGACCGTGGCGGCCTTGACGGTCGCGGTCGGGAATCGCAGCGGCGCGCCGGCGCGTACGGTCCCCACCGCGGAGCCAACCGGCTGGCCGTCCGCCGTGACCAGCGCGTTCGCTACGCCGTTATAGATCCTGGCGCGATCGATGTACAGCTGCACTACTCCCTGGCACGAGATCCGCCCCTGCTGGATCGCGCGCTGCACGTCCGGGATCGTCGCTTCCTCGACTTGAAACGGGCCCTGCGCCTGGGGCGCACTGGCGGCGATGCGCATCGCGCCAAACCCCGACGCCGCGAGTGCCGCGCCGATGAACGCGTAAGCCGTATGACTGATCTTCATTCCCGCTCCTCCAGGGTTTTGTGTCTTCTCTCCGGGGCTGCTCCCGGACCGATACTCTTTCCTGCACGGGTGCCCCCGCTGCTGCCCGACCGGCAGCACACCCTCACACCAATCCCCGGGGCCGGACCCGACCGATTAGAAATTCGCGCGAAACCCGAGCTGGAGCATGCGCGGCTGATAGGCGATGTTCGTGCTGTCCGCCGGCCTGCCGTTCCTGGCGTTGTTCTCGATCAGCGTGAACGAGCCGAAGTTGGCGTGGTTGAGCACGTTGAACATCTCGACAATCCCGTCGATGGTGGCGATCCGTCCGAGCCGGAAGCGCCGCTGGATGCGCATGTCGACGCGGTGGATCGAGGGCAGATCGAAGCTGTTGCGCGGGATGATCGTCCCGTCCGCCCGCAGCCGGCTCGTGCTGGCGCTGCTGCTACCCGTGCCGAGCGTGTCGACACCCGCGCCGGGGGTTCCCCAGCCGTTGTCGCCGAACAGGTAGAGGCCGCTCGCCTGGAACCCGAACGGCAGCTCCCAGATGCCGTTGAACGTCACGCGGTGCCGCTGATCGCCGGTGAGGTATCGCTCCTGCGCAATCACCGGGTTGAGCGTCACCGGCACGTCGCAGACCGGGCGTCCCGCAGCATCCAGCGTCGTCACGTACTGGCATCCCGGCTGGACCGGCGCGTTCTGGAGGTTCCATTGCCCCGCCAGCAGGTAGGTCGCCGACGCCTGCCAGTGATGGCTCAGGCGCTTCGTGAAAGCCATCTGAAGGGCGTGGTAATCGGACTGGCCGATCGAGAACCGTTGCTGCACCGTGCCCCAGTTCGGGTACGGACGGCGGCTGATGTTGGTGAACGGATAGTTCAGGCCGGTCTCCGGGTTGTAGGCCAGGTTGACGTCGATGTTCGCGAGCATGGCGCGGTTCGCCGAGTAGACGTAGTCCGCCTCGAACGCCATCGTCGAGCCGAACTGGTGCTGCATGCCGGCGGAGGCCTGGTAGCTGTAGGGAATCTCGTTCGAGGGGGCGGCGAGCGTGTTGATGCTGCGCCGCAGGCAGTTCGCCGACGCGACCGCGGTGCACAGCGTGGCCTCGACCTGGGCGAAGGTGGGGATCGGACCGTTGAACGGGTTCGCCGCGAAGTCGGCGCGGCCGTCGTTGAGGACCTGCGGATGGAGCGCCTGCACGCTCAGGTGCGTCCAGTACGACAGCCACGAGCCCGGGTCGGCGAAGTACTTGCCGCCGCCGCCGCGCACCACCGTCTTGTCGGTCAGCGCATACGCGAAGCCGGCGCGCGGGCCCCAGTTGTTCGTATCGTTCTTGCGTCCGGCGGGCAGGAACGGCTCGAGCCCGATGCTTTCCGCAAACGTGCCAGTCTCGAGATCGTAGCGCAGCCCGAGATTGACGGTCAGGTGCGACGACAGCTTCCAGTCGTCCTGGTACCAGCCGGAGAAGATGTTCAGGGGCGCATACGCCTGCATGTTTCCGACCCCGAGGGTGTAGGAGCGGACAATCGGGGAGAGCGCGGCAAGATTCCAGGTCGAGATGTCGTTCCAGACCGGGAAGAGCTGCTCCACGTTGGCCGGAATCGGACCGCCCTGCGCGTCGTAGATGCCCATGCACCGGTTGCACAGGAACACCGGATTGGTCTGATAGGCGTACTCTCCTCCGAGCTTCACATCGTGGCGTCCGAGCCTGGAGAACGACCAGGTGAGGTTGTCACGCACGTTGTAGGTGCCCTGCCGCTCGTCCTCGTGCGAGTTCGTGTGCGCCTGCCCGATGGTGTAGCTGCGCAGCTGGATGATCGGCGTGCCGTACTGCAGGCCGGGATACGGGTGATTGGCCCACGGCAGGATCGAGTCCTGGATCCAGTAGTAGCTCGCGTAGCCGACGCGCACCTCGTTCATCAGCGCCGGCGAGAACACCTGCGTCAGCATGGCGCTGACATCCTTGCTGTGGCGATCGGTCGAGATGGCGGAGGACGGGTGCCGCACCGCACCCCCCGTGTACCTCGCGTCGTAGGGCATGTCCACCAGCGAGGCGTTGCCGCGAACGCTCAGCCGCGTCATCGGCGTGAACTGGTGATCGACCCGGCCGCCTCCCTTGCGTTCCTGGCGGGTCCCGGCGAGATCGAAGTTGAAGGTTGGGTACGGGCTGGAGTGACTGAAGGTCTGCGGCTCCCGCTCGAACTCATAGTTGGCGAAGAAGTGCGTGCGGTTCTTGGCGATCGGCCCGCCGGCCGTCCAGCTCAGTTGCTGATCCGAGTACGGCAACACCCGGTTCTGGACGAAGTCTTTCGCCACCAGCCGGTCGTTCCGGAAGTAGCCCGAGTGGCTGCCGGAAAACCTGTTGGTGCCGGACTTCGAGATCGCGTTCACGATCGCCCCGCTCGAGCCCCCCTGGGTCGCATCGAAGCGGTTGGCGACGAATTCGAACTCGGCGATGGCGTCGCGGCTGTACTTCGGCTGGCCGAAGCCGGCCGTCTGGTTCTGCGTGACGCGCTGGCCGTCGACGTTGATCTGGAACGTGCCGAGGCCGCCGAGTTCGTCGCCTGCCGCGTTCTGCCGGCTCCCCGGCGCAAGCAGCGTCAAGTCGACGAAGTTGCGGCCGTTGAGCGGCAGGTCCTGCATCTGCCGCGGGTCCACGTTGCTCGCGAGCGCGGAGCTCGCCGTATCCACGAGCGGCGCCGTGCCGCTGACGTTCACCGATTCCTCGAATGCCGCCGGCGCCAGCTGCACGGTCATGACCGCGGTTTGCCCGACCAGCACTTCGACGGCGCGCGTCGCCGTGGTGAAGCCTGGCAGCACCGACTGGATCTGGAACTTGCCCGTCCGGACCGCGACGCGAAACGCGCCGTGCTCGTCGGTGACCGCGAGAAACGTGTTCCCAGTCGCCGTGTGCACGGCGGTGACGGTGACGCCGGGCAGAACGCCGCCGGACGAATCGGTCACGACGCCGCCGAGCGTCGCCTCCTGCGCCCATGCTGCCGGGGGGAACACGACCCCCGCGGCAAGTAAGGTGAACCACGTACTCCGAATCAAACACTTCATCATGCGTGCTCCAGTCGCCCGGGCGAGGGCGGATCTCCACGTCCGTGTGCGCGCCACATCAACGAGCTCGCGCTTGATTTCAACGACGACGTGGAGTTGCACGCCGTAGTGCAAAGGCGGAACCAGAGATGCGATCGAGACGGATCGTTGATGTTTCCTGGTCAGATGCGAGGATTTACAGTGACCGCCGAGGGACGCACGCTAGTCTCCAGGAGAGTTCCCGACAGGCGTGTGGGGGATCCGCGTGAGGTGCGCGCGATTTGTCGCCCCGGCGCCGACGACGCGCGCGCGCCCGCCGTTCCGCCGGGGCGCGCAGGGTCAGCGGCACCGCTCACGCGTCGCTTCACGCCGCGCGTCGAACGCGCGAAGAACAAGATTGTTGGGCGCAGAAACGGGAACGACGGAGTTGTGGTGAGATCCGCTGCGCGAAAGATGGTGCGGGGTGGTCGCAGTGACGCGACCGGCCGCTCGCACGGTTCGCCTGGTTCGCCTCGTCCGTCAACCGGAGCGGCCGCAGGCCGCTGACGATCAATGGCGCGGTTTGCCGGCCACTCGCTGACCCGTCGTCGCGGGTTGCGCAGCCATCACTTGCGCGCCGACGTCCCTGTTCCGCGGCAGGCCGACGGCGAACGGCGTGAGTACGGTTGAGGCGGTCCCGATTTTGAATCGCGTGTGCGGCCCGACCGGCACCTTGCTCTCGAGGTGTGCCGTCAGACCCGCCCACCGTCTCACTCGACGTGGGCGGGTCTTGCGCCGGGCGCACCAGGAACCGGTGAGGCGATCGGGATCACACGCTTACCGGCGCCCTCCTCGGTCCCGATCATCCTGGTCATCGTCGTCGCAGTCGGCATCGTGTTGATGGGGGCCGTCGAAGCGATCCGCACGACGAAGATTGTGCCTGTAGATGTAACTGGCGATCTGCTGCGCCAGACGACCGCCGGCCTCCTGGTCGAAACGGAAGTGAATCCCGCCGTAGACCCGTGCGTCGTCCACATCCGCGATAATCTTCCGGAAACTGCGATACTGCAGCACGATCCCCGGTACCGCGGGATTCTCCAAACCGACCCGATGCCCGCTCGCGCCGTAGATTCGTTCGAGGAGCTCGGCGGCGGCGCCGCTGGCGCTCGCGTGGTTCGAGGGATAGCTCGGAAAGCACGGCGTGCCGATGAATGGCCTGAAGGTGACGTCCGGCTCGGTGCGCGGGTTGCCATCGGTGTCGGCCGCGGCGATCGCGGTGATTGGCCGCCACAGGTTGTAGTGGTACTTCGCGGCGACGGTCGCGACCATGGCGTCGCTCGACGCCATGTTGATCAGCGCGAGCGTGCGAGCGTTGTGCGTCAGCGAGCGGCCCTGCGCAGCCGCCACCTGCCTGGTAACCAGGTTGAACACGAAGCTGGGAGAGGACAAGGCGAAAAAGCGTGCGACGTTGGCGCGATCGACTGGTCGGTTGGTCGCGTCGCTGGTCAGGTTTCCAACCCTCATGACCTCGTTGTAGTCCTTGGCGTATGCACGACTGCCGAGCGCAGGCGGCGGCTCGGGACGGAACCGCTCGAGCCACGACTGCCCACGCAGAACGGTCGGGACACCAAACGGCGTCACATGCTGCCAGTGTAGAAATTGTCCCCCGGTAAGAGGACACCCTGGCGTGAGCTGCCACACGCCGGGCTCGATCGATGCGGGAAGCCAGGATTCCGGCGGGGCCGATCCGTCGTTGAGGCGCTGCGCGATCATCAGTGCCGCGGCCGCCTCTCCAGTCGCGATGCCCCGGATCTTGCCTTGGCCATCCGGGATCCCGGCCAGCGACGCGGCGTACGCCGCGTCGAGCGTGGCCGCCGACGGGACATAGGTCTTCAACACACGGTAGGCTGCCGCCACCGCCGCCGCGTCCGCTCGAGCCCCCCCTGGCGCGACCACCAGGCCGAGATAGGGCTCGTACTTTTGGGTCACCGCGTTGACCGCTTCGAACACCGCCAGTTGCGTGATCGCCATGAACCGCGCCTGGGCGAACGGGTTCTGCGTGCTCAGCGTCGTCACGGCGATCGCGTTCCAGTCGAGCACCGCGTCGGCGCGCGCGGCGATCGGACTGAACGCCAACCAGCCGGCGACGGCGGTGGCTGTGATTACTCGTTTCATAAGACGTCTTCCTTTCATCGATGCTGCTATGCTTCCTGCCGGCCCGGGAGTCGGGCTCGCATCCTTCGCCCACCTGATGCGGGAATATGAGGAGCAATGGGTCATGCCTGGCAAAACCTTGAGCAAATCGGACCCACATCCGCTCGGGGTGACCCAACTGCTGCGGGCGTGGAGCGACGGGGAGGAGGCGGCGCTCAATCAACTGATGCCGCTCGTCGAAGCCGAATTGCGTCGGGTGGCTCGCGCGTATATGAGGCGTGAGCGCCACGACCACACCCTCCAGGCCACGGCGCTCGTCAACGAGGTATTCCTGCGCCTGACCGATGGCCAGAGCCTGCGATTGCAGGATCGATCGCACTTTCTGGGGATCGCGGCTCGCCTGATGCGGCGGGTCCTCGTCGACCACGCCCGTTCGCGCCGGTATCAAAAGCGCGGTGGCGGCGCGGTCGCGGTCAGCCTGGACGAAGCGCTGCTCGCGGCGCCCGAACGGACGGTGGATCTGGTGGCGCTGGATCATGCGCTCGACGCGTTCGCCCTCGTGGACGCGCGTAAGAGCCGGGTCGTCGAGCTGCGTTTCTTTGGCGGCCTGAGCCTCGAAGAGACCGCCGACGTCCTGCATGTGTCGGTGGAGACCGTGAAGCGCGACTGGCGCGTCGCCAGGCTCTGGCTGCTGCGCGAGCTGAGAGGCGAGCCGCGTCACCCGCCGGCCGGAGCGACGTGATGACACCTGAGCGCTGGGCTGACGTCGATCGGATTCTCAACGCCGCGCTGACGCGCGAACCGCACGCGCGCGCCGCGTTCATTGCCGATGCGTGCGCGGGCGACCAGGCGTTGAGCGACGAGGTCGAGTCGCTGCTCGCTGAAGAGGCCGTCGCCGCCGATTTCCTGAGCGTTCCCGCGGCGGCCCTGGCGGAAGAGATCGCCACCGACACCTCAATCATCGGCCGGCGTTTCGGCCCCTACACAATCACGTCGCTGCTCGGCGCCGGCGGCATGGGAGAGGTGTACCGTGCACGGGACGGGCAGCTCGATCGCGACGTGGCGATCAAGATCCTGCCGCCGATCTTCACGACCCATTCAGACCGTCTCGTCCGCTTCGAGCGCGAGGCCAAGATCCTCGCCGCGCTCAACCATCCGCACATCGGCGCGATTTACGGCCTCGAGGACGTCGATGGCATCCCGGCGCTGGTGCTCGAGCTGGTCGAAGGGCCCACCCTCGCCGAGCGGTTGTCCGACGGGCCATTGACGACCATCGAGGCGCTGACCATCGCACGACAAATTACGGAAGCGCTCGAAGCCGCTCACGAGTTGGGCATTGTTCACCGCGATCTAAAGCCCTCGAACATCAAGGTCACCGGCTCCGGAGCGGTGAAGTTGCTCGACTTCGGGCTGGCGAAAAATGCCGACGGCGGTATCGCCGAGCCTGGGTCGGTGGCAGACACCCGAGGCGGCAGCGCAGCCCCGGAACCGGCGAGGTCCAGTCCAGGAGCGGTGTTGGGCACTGCCGCGTACATGTCACCGGAGCAAGCCAGAGGAGAGGTCGTCGACGCACGCACCGATCTCTTCTCGCTTGGCGCCGTCTTGTACGAGGTCCTGACCGGACGCCCGGCGTTCACGGGCGCGACGCTGCCGGCGATTCAGCACGCCATCCTGACCGACAGTCCCCCGTCGCCGCGGACCGTGCACCGCGCGGTGCCGATCGCGCTCGATCGTGTGGTGATGACCCTGCTGGCCAAGGAACGCGAGGCACGCTATCGGAGCGCAACAGACCTTCGTCACGAGCTGGTACGGATCGCGGACACGATCGCGGCGGGTCGCTCGCACGGCCAACTTCGGCGGTGGCGTGTCGCGGCCGTCGCAGGCGCGGTCTTGGCGATCTCTCTTGGAATTGCCGCGCTCAGGTGGACCACTGGGGTGCCGGCGCCCCCTCCCGCGCACGACGACTATCAACAAATCACCCACTTCGCGGATTCAGCCACTTCGCCGGCCCTGTCTCCCGATGGCCGGATGCTGACGTTCATCCGCGGCGCCAGCACGTTCCACACCCGCGGGCAGATCTATCTGAAGATGCTGCCCGACGGCGAGCCCGCGGCGTTGACCGCTGACGGGGCAAACAAAATGAGCCCGCGGTTTTCGCCGGACAGCTCGCAGATCGCCTACACCACCGTCAACGGCGACTTCGCCTGGGATACGTGGGTCGTGCCGGTGCGCGACGGTACGCCGAAACTGTGGCTGTCCAACGCGTCGGGCCTGTCGTGGCTCAGCGAGACGCAGATCCTGTTCTCCGAGCTCGGTCGAGGGCTTCACATGAAGGTCGTCGCCGCTGATGCACGACGCGAGGCGGTGCGCGCGGTGTACACGCCGGCGCATGAACGCGACATGGCGCATCGCTCTTACGCGTCCCCAGACCACCAGTGGGTGCTGATTGCGGAGATGGAATCCCCGGTCTGGCAGCAATGTCGCTTGGTGCCGATTGACGGCCGATCCGCGGGCAGCCGCGTCGGGCCCGAGGGGCAGTGCACCTCGGCGGCGTGGTCCGCCGACGGAACGTGGATGTACTTTTCGTCCAACAGCAGCGGCAGCTTCCATATCTGGCGGCAGCGATTTCCCGATGGCCCGCCCGAACAGGTGACTCGGGGAACCGACGAGGAAGAGGGCATCGCCTTGGATCCTGATGGCCGATCCCTGCTGACGTCGATCGGGAATCGTCGCTCCTCCATTTGGATGCACGATGCCCGCGGCGATCGCGAGGTGTCTCGGGAGGGATACGCCTTCGTGCCGGGCATACCCAACAGCGGCACCACGCAGCCGCTGTCCGTCGGTGACCGCTCACTCTTCTATCTGGTACGGCAGGGAGCGGTCCGTTTCGCGGGGGTCGGCGAACGAGCTGGCGAATTGTGGATGACCGATCTGAAAACGAACAGCCGCCGATCGGTGCTGCCCGGACATCGGGTGATCAGCTTCGACGTGTCTCGCGACGGGAGCCGGATCGTGTTCGCCGCGCTCGATGAACGAGGCGCGTCGCACATCTGGCTGGCGCCACTCGACCGCCCGTCTGCGGCGCGACAACTCGCAGCCATCGACGCCGACAGCCCCCACTTCGGCGCCGCCGGCGACATCTATTTCCGTGGCACGGAACGTGAGGGGAGCTTCATCTATCGATTGAGGGAGAACCGCGCGCCCCAGAAAGCGGCCGAGCAGAACGTGCTCTTCTTCATGACCGTCTCGCCAGACGGCGCCTGGCTCATCGCCATGGTGGAGGCGCCGGACGCCGCCAGCGGGAGGCGCGGGATCCTGGCGTTTCCGACCGCGGGCGGCAACCCGGTTCAGCTCTGCGACAACTGCGAGATCGACTGGACGCCAAGCGGCGCGTCGCTCGTCGTCAGGTTGACCACCGAGGATCGACACGCGCCAGGCCGCACCTTGGTCCTCCCGCTCGAACCGGGCAGGGCGTTGCCACGCCTGCCTGCGCAGGGCATCCGATCGCCAGCAGACCTCGTCGGTTTGCACGTCTTACGAGACATCGACGGCTTCGTCTACCCCGGCGACGTCGCGCCGGTGTACGTGGCCGCGCGGACGACCACCAACCGGAACATCTACCGCGTGCCGCTGCGCGAACCCAATTGACCGTGCTGAACCCGTAACGCCCTTCTCCTCTCGTCTTTCCGCGCGCCGAGGTGAGCCCGTGCGACACACCCAACTGATCAACTATGCGCTCTACCAGATTGGCTGGCTCGCCTGCGTGCTCGGCGGCGCATCCCATCGTCCGTGGACCGGATTCCTGGTGGCGATAATCTTGATCGGCGTGCATCTGGCGCTGTCGGTGGACCGCTCTTTGGAGGTGCGGCTGGTCGTTGTCGCCACCGCCGTTGGAGCGGGCCTCGAGATGATGCAGATCGCGGCGGGCACGTACCGCTTCACCTCGGGGACGGTGACCGATGCGCTGCCGCCGCCCTGGCTGCTGGCCATGTGGGCGCAGTTCGGGACGACGTTTCGATTCAGTTTGCGCAATGTGGTCACACGGCCGGTGCTGGCGGCGCTGTTCGGCGCGGCCGGTGGCCCGATCGCGTTCCTCGCGGGTGAGCGGCTGGGTGCGGTCACTCTGCTCCCGCCGCTCGCGGACGGTCTGCTTCGCCTTTCCGTCGGCTGGGCGATCGCCCTGGTCCTCTTCTCCGCGGTGGTGCGCCGGGGCGCGGCGGGACGGGAGGCGGGTTACATGTCAATATCCAGAGCTGGAAGCGTGTAGAGACGAGGGAGGCCATGGG
>JBDTSX010000105.1:0-10535 GCA_039930925.1 Acidobacteriota bacterium
CCGCCGAAACCGCCGCCGCCCCCACCGCCTCCACCGCCGCCGAATCCGCCGAAGCCGCCGCCGAAACCGCCGCCTCCGCCAAACGGCCCGATGCCGCTGCTCCACCCGCTCCACCCGCCGCCGCCCCAGTTGCGCCCGCGCCGCCGCCTGGATTGCGCGGCCAGGATGATGAGGATGACGATCAGCGAAATCCACGGGAAATTCGACCCGCCGCCTCCAGAGGGCACGGGGGCCGACTGAGGCACATCCTGGAGATTGACGCCGCGTCGTTCCGCGATCCGGTTGATGATCCGGGTCGTGGCTGCGAGGAGCCCGGCGCCGTAGTTGCCGTTGCGGAATTCCGGCGTCATGTACTGGCGGATCGTTTCACCGGCGAAGCTGTCGGTGACGAACTCCTCCAGCGCGTAGCCGACCTCGATGTCGACCCGGCGATCCTCCACGGCCAGCACGATCAGGAGGCCGTTGTCCTTCCCCTTCTCACCGATGCCGCGGCCGCCGTTCTCGAACATCTTGACGGCGTATTCCCGGATGTCCGCGTACGGCTTGAAGGTTGGCACCGTCGCGATCGCCACCACGTCGCCGGTCGATTTCTGCAGGGCGCGAATCCGCCGGTCGAGCTCCTCCGCGCTGGCCGCATCGATGACCCGCGCCAGGTCGTTCACGGGGGCCTCGAGGATCGGCGGCGCCGGCTGGGCGGGTGCGCTCCGGACCGCGCCAAACGTCACGAGACAAAAGGCGAGCAGGCAGACGCGCGAGACGCGCGGCGCAAATCGTGTCATGCGCGTGCCCGCCACGTGTCCACGTATTCCCAAATCCGTTCGACCGCGGCGATGTAGCGCGACAGCAGCGCGCTCGGATCGGTGATCGTGGTCTGCGTCCCGGCGCCCGCGCCGAGCACGTCGCGGACGACGCTCGCGGGCACGCCGATCTGGCGTTCCGCCGTCGCCGCCAGGTCCACGTCGTCGCTCCCGGCGAGCCGCGCGATGTTGGCGAGCAGCGCGCGGAACGACGCAGCCGAGGCGGCAATCAGCCGTGCCACCGCTTTCGCGTCGCCCCCGGTTTCGAGGAATCCTTCACGAAGATGAATCAGGTGGCTCTTGGCGCTGTGCTCGCACGCCCGGCGGATGTCGTCCGCCGCCACGCGTGCGTTCTCGAACGGGTTGGCGCCGACGATCAGGACGTGGTGAGCGATGATGTCGCCGTACTCCAGCGGGAAGACGTCGAGCGTGCGCAGGAATTCCTCCTGCTCGAGGATGAGGGGCACGGCAAGGGATCGGCGGCGCCACTCGGTGGCGCGCGGGACGCAGGCGGCGAGATCCTCGAAGCCCAGGCGGTCGACGAGCGCGAGCGTGTGGATCACGCGCGGCGCGGCGGCCGGCGCATACAGCCCGTATGCGGCAACCGAACGGAGCCGGGCGCCAAAGACCCGGCCGAGGTCGACGGCCAGTCCGTCGAGTGCGGCGCGTTCCTGCGTCGAGAGCGAAACACCTTCCATCTGGCTATTATCCGCCAGCCAGGAATGCTGACGTATTGACGAGCTGATCGGTGCCGTTCGCGCATGGAATAATGACCCCCGCATGGAACTGCGGAAACTGAACGTCGGTTGTTTCGGCGGCGGCACGGGACTGCCGAGCCTGCTCGGCGGGTTGAAGAAGAACCCGTGGCTCACGTTGAATGCTGTCGTGACCATGTTCGACAGCGGCGGCAGCTCGGGGCAGTTGCGCGACGAGCTCGGTGTGCTGCCGCCCGGTGACGTGTTGAAGTGCGCGCTGGCGCTCGCGCGCAACGAGCGCGAGGCGCGACGCGTGCTGCTGTCGCGTTTGCCGATGCTCGAACACGCGAAGCTGCGCGGCCACACCGGCGGCAACCTGCTGCTCTCGATGATGGAACGCTACAGCGGGGATTTCCTCGCGGCCGTGGACGGCTTGCGCGCCCTGCTCGGCTGCGCGGGACGCGTGTGGCCGGTCAGCGTCGAGCAGGCGCGTCTCTGCGCGGAGTATCGCGACGGCACGCATACCCGCGGCGAGGTGGAGGTGGATGCCGGCCAGTCGGGCGGCGCCGCGATCACCCGGCTATGGCTGGAACCGGACGTGCGCCTGCACGAATCGGTGGCCTCGGCGATTCCCCGCTTCGAGGCGGCGATCATCGGGCCCGGCAGCTTCTACACCAGCCTGATGCCGATTTTTCTGGTGCGTGGCGCGCCGGAGGCGATCCAGCAGATGAAGGGGCCGGTGATCCTGGTCACCAACCTCCTCACCGAGGGCAGCGGCATGGCGCACTTCACCGCCGCCGAAGCCGCCAGGCTGATGGGGGAGGCAATCGGCCGTCCGATCGACGCGGTGGTCTTCAACACCGCCCGCCCGACGGAAGGCATCCTGGCGCGATATCGCGCCGAGCACAAGCACCCGCTCGAGCTCGGGGATCTGCCGGCGGCGTGCGACATCATCAGCGGCGAGTTCTGGTGCGGCGAGATCGCCCGCCACGACCGCCGGCGGCTGGCGCAGGCGGTGTGGGCCCTGCTCGCGAAGCGGCTGCTGTAGCACATGGGATGAGGTCTGCTGTAGCGGGATGCATTTACGCTCTCGTGATGAGACGCACTCGATGTGCGATCAAGGAGACCCGCCATGAAGAAAGCTATCAGCACGACGAAGGTGCCGGCTGATGCCGCGCCGCGGTCTTGGTGTTAAGCTGCCGCCGTCCCAGGAGGGAAGCGCATATGCGGAAACCGCCCGCTCCACGAACCGTGAGCACGATCCGTCGCGCATTGGTTATTGCCGCCGCGATGGTCGCGGTTCCCATCCACTCCGCCGAGGCTCAAATCACAGTGGCCGTCGTTCACGCCTTCCCCTCGGCTGGCGCGGTTCAGCCGGCGGCCCGCTTGCTGCGGGGGTCCGACGGAAACTTTTATGGCACAACGCAATACGGCGGCAGTCGCAATGCCGGGACCGTGTTCTCGCTCGCGCCTGACGGCGCCTTCACCGTCCTGCACGAGTTCAATGGACTCGACGGTGCCTGGCCGAATGCATTGATCGAGGCGAGCGACGGGAACCTGTACGGGACGACGGGAGTCGGCGGACTGGGCATCGACGGTGATTACTCTCAAGTCGGCTTTGGCACCGCATTCCGAATCGGCTTCAACGGGACGTTCACGAGCCTGCACCTGTTCACGGGCGAGGACAGCCGCGCACCGTCAGAGCTGGTCCAGGGGACCGACGGATTGTTTTACGGCACGACGAGGGGCGCGAATTCCGGCGGGACCGTTTTCCGCATGACCCCCGGCGGCACAGTGACCAACATCCACGTGTTCACGTACGGATCCTCCCCCGTCTTTGGCCTGATCCAGGCCGGCGACGGCCGATTCTACGGGATGACGTTGGGCGGGTGCGGGGCCGTCTTCCGGATCACCGCCGCTGGATGGTTCGAGGAGGTTCACAAGTTCGGCGGCCAGTTTAACAACTGCCACCCGGTGGATGCACCGCAGGGACCGCTGATCGTCGGGCCCGGAGGGTCGATTCTGGGCGCCACGACGCTGTCCATCTTCGCGATCGCCAACGGCACCTTCCTGTCCCTCGTCA
The DNA here is from genome assembly GCA_039930925.1 of Acidobacteriota bacterium. Lineage (GTDB taxonomy): Bacteria > Acidobacteriota > Vicinamibacteria > Vicinamibacterales > 2-12-FULL-66-21 > JALZOC01. The sequence continues at coordinate 3,576 of JBDTSX010000105.1, forward strand.
ATTCATCCTGTTGCGCGGGTCCCGTCTTCGGTCCGCTCACGCTCGGCGCCGACGGCACGCTCTATTCGGTTGGATTCGTGGTAGACGGTGTTGCCGAGGTCTCGACGAGTGCCGTGCTCACATTCGCCGACGGCGTGCCGAGTGCCTTACATGCGTTCGCCGACGCAGAGGGCAGCTGGTCGCGGGCGCCGCTGCTGAACGCGCTGATCGCGGCGCCGGACGGCAATCTCTACGGAACCGCGCACGACGGTGGCGCCTCCAATCTCGGGACCATTTTCCGTATGACGCCCTCCGGTGACGTGACGGTACTTCACGACTTCGCGGCCGGCACCGAGGGGGCCGGCCCGGTGGCCGCTTTGACGCAAGCCAGCGACGGGCACTTGTACGGGACCAACGCGTTCGGCGGCCTCTTCAACGGCGGCAGCGTGTTCCGGGTTTCGACCACGGGCGACCTGGCGGCCGTGCATACCTTTGCCCTGATTGACGGCATCAGGGGGACATCCCCTACCACACCAGTCATTGAGGCCCTCGACGGCGCGCTTTACGGGACCACGCCGGGCGCGGCCTTCAGGGTGACGCTGGGCGCCGGCACCACGACATTCAGGTTTCCAGATTGGAATTCGCTGACCGCTGCCTCGCTGGTCCAGGCCAACGACGGGCGGTTCTACGGGACGGTCACGGAACGCCTGTTCTCGATGACATCCGACGGCGCGTTCGCCGTGCTACACACGTTTTCGGGGCCGGACGGCTATTTGCCCTCGGCCGAGCTGATTCAGGGCCTCGATGGGCAGTTGTATGGCTCGACCAGGCGCGGCGGAGCGTCCGACTTCGGGTCGCTCTTCAAGACGTCGCTCGACGGCACCCTCACACCGCTTTATTCCTTCGCCGGTGGCGCCGATGGCGCAAATCCCGCCGCCCCGCTTTTGCAAACGCCGGACGGGCAGCTTTACGGAACGACGATGGCAGGTGGCGGCGCGGGCACGGTCTTCAAGATCACGCCGTCCGGCGAGTATGCGCAATTGCACGCCTTTACCGGCGGCGCTGGCGGCGCCACGCCGACCGGTAAGCTCGTCCAGGCGACAGACGGAAATTTTTATGGCACCACGACAGGTGGAGGGGCGCTCGGTCTGGGTACGATTTTCAGGATCACGCCGTCCGGCGGGTTCCTGGTCATGCATTCGTTCTCAGGCAACGACGGCGCCCACCCGCACGGCGGGCTCACTCAGGCCACTGACGGCCACCTCTACGGCACGACGCCATTCGGCGGTCCCGACAGCGACGGCGGCGTCGTCTACCGGGTCACGCTTCCGCCGTGCACCGCGACGCTCGCGCTCACCTATGCCGGCGGGACGATCGCCATGCGGTTCTCGTTGGCGAGTTCGACGCCGGCAACGTTCAGCACCTGGCTCGTCCACCAGAGCGGAGTCTCCACCCTGTGGTCCGGCCCGGTTCCCGCGATCGCGCCGGCCGTCAGTTTCAATGTGCCTCTCACCGGATTCCCGGCCATCGGCAACGTCGGCATCCTCACGGTCCTGAACGCGCCGGGTTGGTCGGGGGCATGCTATGACTGGCAGGTGGTCGACACGGGCGGCGCTGGCGTAGGCGCGAGCGCCGAGACCCTGCGGAATCAGATCACCCGGCGCGGACTGATTCCGAAGGCGCCGCGCTGATGACGGCGGCGGCGCTCAGGAAGCGCTGGTGAGCGTGAGGCGTAGGAAAGAGCGCGACGCGCTTCGCTGGTTCGAGTCGCTCGCGATATACTGCCACGTCCGCTCCGCGCCGCACTCGACGACCTCGACGCCATAATGAGAGGTTCATCCGTGCTGCCTGAAAACTTGCTTCAACCGTTACGCTGTCTTCGAGCCCGTGTCAAAACCGTCCGTGGCGTCAGGCTTCAGCCGGACGCTCGCGGTTTTGAAACCACTTCTAGAGAGTGTCTAAGGCCTATCGGATGACCGCCTCGGCCGCTGTGATCGGACTACCAGCGGGAAGACAATTGCATCGGCGCAGAGCGTTTCGATCCGACCTCCTATATCCTTGATCCATCCGCCGCGTCGATCTGACTGCACCGGGAGCGTCTCCCGCGCGATCCAATGCCACTTCTGACTCTCGACTCCGTGTCACTTGCCTTTGGACACCTCCCGCTGTTCGAGGATGCCGATCTGCGCATCGAGCCGGGCGAGCGCATCGCCCTGATCGGGCGCAACGGCACCGGCAAGTCGAGCCTGCTCAAGGTGATTTCCGGTGAGATCGCGCCTGATGCCGGCAGCCGGTGGCGCGGACCCGGGCTCCGCATCGCCCGTCTCGACCAGGAAGTGCCGGGGGCGGCCGGGCGCTCGGTGTTCGACGAAGTAGCCAGCGGGCTCGGAGCGGTGGGGGAACTCGTCGCCGCCTACCATCACGCCGCGATGGGGGTGGGAGACGCGGCCGACGATGAGGCGGCGCTCGCGCGCCTCGGTGAGCTGCAGCAGCAGCTGGAGGAACACGACGGGTGGCGCGTCGAGCAGAAGGTGGAGATGGTCGTCTCCCGGCTGTCGCTGCCGGCGGATCGTCCGATGGGCGAGCTCTCGGGCGGGTGGCGCCGCCGCGCACTGCTCGGCAAGGCACTCGTGTCGGCTCCGGACCTGCTGCTGCTCGACGAACCGACCAACCATCTCGATATCGACGCGATCCGCTGGCTCGAAGACTATCTCCGCAGCTTCTCCGGCGCATTGTTGTTCGTGACCCACGATCGCACGTTCCTCTCCTCCCTGGCGACGCGGATCGTCGAGCTCGATCGCGGGCGGTTGACGTCCTGGCCGGGAAGCTACGCGCTCTACCTCGAGAAAAAAGCGGCGGCGCTCAGCGCCGAGGCTGGAGAGCTTGCCCGCCTGGACAAGAAGCTCGAGAAGGAAGAAGCCTGGCTGCGGCAAGGCGTCAAGGCGCGCCGGACCCGCAACGAAGGACGCGTGAAGGATCTGCTGGCGCTGCGCGCCGAGCGCGCCGAGTATCGCGCGGTTGGCGGCGCGGTGCGCATGGGTCTCGACGTGATGGAGTCGTCCGGCAAGCTGGTGTTCGAGGCCGAGGGCGTGAGCAAGGCGCTCGGCGGTGTCCCGGTCATCCGCGACTACTCACAGCGGGTTCTCCGCGGCGATCGCGTCGGCCTGATCGGTCCGAACGGAGCCGGGAAAACCACGCTGCTCCGGATGCTGGTGGGCGAGATGGAGCCGGACAGCGGCACGGTCCGCAGCGGCGCGCGCCTCCAGGTCGCGTATTTCGATCAGCAGCGGGAGCAGCTCGATCCCGAACGCACGGTCGCCGACACGGTCAACGGCGGCAACGACTCGGTGATCATCAACGGCGAGCCGCGCCACGTCATCGGCTACCTCGCTGACTTTCTGTTTCCGCGCGACCGTGCCCAGTCGCCGGTCAAGCTGCTGTCGGGAGGGGAGCGCAACCGCCTGATGCTCGCGCGGCTGTTTGCGAAGCCGGCCAACGTGCTGGTGCTCGACGAGCCGACCAACGATCTCGACATCGAAACGCTGGAGCTGCTCGAGGAGCTGATTGGCGACTTCGACGGAACGGTGCTGCTGGTCAGCCACGATCGCACGTTCCTCGACAACATCGTCACGAGCACGCTCGCCTTCGAGCCCGATGGCCAGGTCACGGAGTATGTCGGCGGCTACGTGGATTACCTGCGGCAGAGTGCCACGCCGCGCGCCGTAGCCGTCACCCGTACGCCCGTCAGGCCGAGTCCCGCCGGCGGCCCGGCTCGTCCGGATCGGGCTGAGCCCGCGGTCGCGGGTCAGCCGAAGCGTGACGCTGGGCAGGTCAGGCCCGAGCCCGATCGTCAGAGCTCACGCAGCACCGCCACGCTCAAGCCGAAGCCGGCTGCCGGCGGCAAGAAGCTGTCGTTCAAGGAAAAGAAAGAACTGGAGTCGCTGCCGCCGCACATCGAGGCGCTCGAGACCGAGCAGCAGCGGCTGCTGCACGAAGCGGCCGCACCGGCGTTTTACAAGGAGTCCGCCGAGCACATCCGCGCCGTGCTCGCCCGGATCGACAGCATCGCGCCGGATCTCGAAGCCGCGCTGGCCCGCTGGATCACACTCGACGAGAGGCAGTGATCACTCGCCACTCTGCTGCAGCAGCTTGGCGACGAGCGCGGTCCAGCCGGTCTGATGGCTGGCGCCGAGGCCGGCTCCGGTATCGCCATGGAAGTACTCGTGGAAGGGGATCAGATCGCGCCAGAACGGATCCTCCTGGAACAGCGTCGTCCCGCCGAAGACCGGGCGCCGGCCGTCTTCGTCCCGCAGGAAGATGCGTGACAGCCGGCGCGACAACTCGGCGGCCACCTCGCTGAGCGTCAGCATCTGCCGGGACCCGGTCGGACACTCGACGCGAAAGTCGTCCCCGAAATAGTGGTGGAACTTCTGGAGCGCCTCGATCATCAGGTAGTTGATCGGGAACCAGACCGGACCTCGCCAGTTCGAATTCCCACCGAACAATCCCGTAGACGATTCCGCCGGCTCGTAGCGGATGATGTACTCGGTGCCGTTGAGGAGGTGGCGATAGGGCCGATCGCGATGCACCGCGGAGACCGAGCGGAGGCCGAACGGCGAGAGGAATTCCTTTTCGTCGAGCATCACCTTGAGCACCTGCCGAAGGTCCGGTCCGTCGAGCACGGCCAGCAGCCGGCGCTGCTCCTGACCGGGTGCGTGCATGCTCGCCACGTCCTGGGCGAGATCGGGCCGGTGCTGGACGAACCAGTGCAGCCGGCGGGCGAACGCCGGTAGGGCGACGAGCACTTCCGGCTCGATGGTCTGCACCGCCAGCAGCGGGATCAGGCCGACGACGGAGCGGACCCGCAACGGCTGCCGGATCCCGTCGGCGGTGCGCAGCACGTCATAGAAAAAGCCGTCCTCGTCGTCCCACAAATCCTCGTCCTGATCGCCGAGGCGGCGCCCGCCGCTCATCGCGTGCGCGATGTTGAGAAAGTGTTCCCAGAATTTGCTCGCGACGTCCTCGTAGACCGGGTTCTCGCGCGCCAGCTCGATCGCGATCGCGAGCATGTTGAGGGAGTACATCGCCATCCAGCTGGTGCCGTCCGACTGTTCGAGCGTCTCGCCGGCCGGCAGCGGGGCGCTGCGATCGAAGACGCCGATGTTGTCGAGGCCGAGGAATCCCCCCTGGAACACGTTCCTTCCTTCGGCGTCCTTCCGGTTGACCCACCAGGTGAAATTCAGGAGCAGCTTGTGGAAGACCCGCTCGAGGAATGCGCGATCGCCCACGCCGCGGCGCTTCTGCTCGATCTGGTAGACGCGCAGCGCCGCCCAGGCGTGCACCGGCGGGTTGACGTCTTCCAGCCGCCATTCGTACGCGGGCAGCTGTCCATTGGGATGCATGTACCACTCACGCAGCAGGAGCACGAGCTGGTCCTTCGCGAACTCGCAATCGACGAGCGCCAGGGGCACGCAGTGGAAGGCGAGATCCCAGGCGGCGTACCATGGATATTCCCACTTGTCCGGCATCGACACGACGTCGGCATTGAACAGATGGGTCCAAATGTGATTGCGTCCGGCCGCGCGGCCCGGCGGTGGCGGCGGCTGCGCCGGATCCCCCTCGAGCCAGTCCTTGACGACGTAGTGGTAGTACTGCTTCGACCAGAGGAGCCCGGCCAGGGACTGTCGCGCGACGAGCGCGGCATCCGCGGACAGCGTCGCCGGAATCACCGTCGCAAAAAACTCGTCGGCCTCGCGCCGCCGGTCGGTGAAAATCTGGTCGAACTGGGCGTCGAACGGCGCCGGCCCGTTCGACGGCCCACGATCGTTCAGACGCAGGCGAAGCGTGACGCGCGCTCCGGCGCCGACCCGCAGCGGATAGTGCGCGGCCGCCTTCGTCCCCTGCCGCGCCGGATTGACCGCGGCGGGATGGCCGTCGACGATCGCGCGATGGAAGGCGTCCTTTGAAAAGGCTTTACTGTCAGGCTCGCCGTCGTGGCGTGCGCGGTTGGTGTCGTTGTCGGTGAAGAGCAGCTGCGGCGCTCCCTCGCAGTGGAGCCAGCGCAGCCCGTATTTCAGGTCGGTCAGCGCCACACACGCATCGGGACCCGCCGCCGCTTCGAGCTCCGGGCGAATCGCCGCGGGATACCAGGACCAGATGTTTCTGAACCAGATCGTCGGAAGGACCGTGAGGTCGGCGGCGTCCGGGCCGCGGTTGGTGACGTGGATCAGGATCAGGATGTCCTCCGGATCGCTCTTCGCGTATTCGAGTTCGACATCGAAGTAGCGGCTGTCCGCAAAGACGCCGGTGTCAGCCAGCTCGAATTCGGGAGACTCTTTTCCGCGCCGCCGGTTTTCCTCCACGAGGGCGTCGTAAGGAAACGCCGCCTGCGGGTACTTGTAGAGGAACCGCATGTACGAATGGGTGGGAGTGTTGTCGAGATAGAAGTAATACTCCTTGACGTCTTCTCCGTGGTTGCCCTCGACGCCGGACAACCCGAACAGCCGTTCCTTGAGGATGGGGTCGCGGCCGTTCCAGAGCGCGAGCGCGAAGCAGATCCGCTGGTGCCGATCGCTGATCCCGCCGAGCCCGTCCTCGTTCCACCGGAATGCGCGGGATCGCGCGTGGTCGTGCGGGAAGTAGCGCCACGCCTCGCCGTCGGGGCTGTAGTCCTCGCGCACGGTTCCCCAGGCGCGCTCGCTCAGGTAGGGACCCCATCGCCTCCAGTTATGGGTCCGCAGGCGGGTCTGCTCGAGCCGGATCGTCTCGGCGTCAGCGGTGGGCGGGACGGCGCCGGTGGGCGAGCTGGGCATGGTGCGGCTGGAGGCTTCGTCGTTCAGCGACCGCGACGCGTGTGGTGTCGGACGTTCACTCGAACGATCGCGTGAACAGATCCTCGATCGCGCGCTTGCCGCTGTCGTGGACCTTGCGCGTGCCCGTGCCGGTGAAGTGCGGATGGGTGATCGACGGCGCGCCGGAGCC